>JABMOV010000066.1 GCA_013203145.1 Fidelibacterota bacterium | reverse complement strand
CTTTACCTACCGGTCGTTTGGAACTGTTATTAAAGGGAAATGCTCATACAACTGAAATAGATTTAACATTGAACTATGAAATATTAGGAGTGAATGAATTAGGCTTTTCCTTTGCTGTTCCTTATGAACATTTCGCCTGGGGAATGACTATAAAATATCTGCAAGGATTATTCTATTTCGGTGTAGACCCAGATTCAAGTTATTCATCCTTAGTGACCACGGATGAATATATGTATGGTTCTGGTCGATATTACATGCGGCAGGGACTAGGCGGTAGTGGTTTAGGTTTAGATTTGGGTTTTGCCACCAGACGGACAAATGGATGGCAATTCGGCGTTTCCTTTATCAATGCAATTGGAAGTATTAAATGGAATAATCCAAGTTGGGTTAAAGATTTTTTAGCCGGGTCAGATAATATCTATGGTAATAAAGACGATCTTTACAATATTTCATGGGGTGGAGAAACGTTAAACGATTCCATGGCTGCAATTTATTCCTTTGAAATTGACACTACCAATTTGGAGGGACTTTCTGGAGCAGCCACTTTTACAAACGATCAACGAAGTGTTTATAATCTGGATGAGAATGGAAAACTGAAAGAATTTACAACCCGATATCCAGGTATATTTAGAATGGGATTCTCTCATCAATCAGAAAACTATTTATTTTCTAGCGATATTTGGACAGGATTTGAAAATCGTTTTTTTGCCAGAGCACACTGGAAATGGGCAATGGGGATGGAGATTTATAAATTTCCAAGTATGCCCTTACGGTTAGGATATGCCTGGGGTGGAAGTGATTTTAAAGAATTAGCCATGGGAATTGGTGTGCATAAAGGCCCCGTTATTTTTGATGTAGGTTTTGCATTTCGCAACGGAATATGGATTCACACCATGAAGGGATTTAATCTCTCGCTTGGCCTAACGATAACTGGTCTTGGGAGTCGAAAAGAAGAAGTTGAAGAATCGTCCGGTGACCCAGCACCTCCAGTTCCTGAGAGTGAGACAAGATTTAAGTTTTAAGGTTTAATGTGTTTGGAATAGTAAAAAGTAAATATTTAGACTTATCTACAGTTCAGTTTTAATAATCAAATTTTTCTATATGTCCTTAAATCACCGTTTTATAAATAAGTGATTATTCTATTTCCTAATTAGAATGTTGTATATAAAATCTAGGCATCATTTATTAACCAGCAGGTAGGATTTATGAGGGTTATATTTCTAACAGTTTTAATTATAGTTTCCAATCTCTACGGGCAAAATGAATTACCAACCGTCGCCGTCCTGGATTTTGAAGGTCGCGGGATATCACAACTGGAAGCCTCCACTCTCACAGATCGCCTTGCCACTGAATTAGGTAACACCGATGCTGTGATCCTGGTTGAACGTAATCAGTTAGAAAGCATTCTTGAAGAACAAGGATTACAACAATCCGGGTGTACTACTGATGAATGTGTTGCAGAAGTAGGACAATTATTAGGTGTTCAGTTTATGATTTCAGGCTCCATCAATATGATTGGGAAAACATATACCATTGACGCCAAGATGTTTTCTGTTGAAACAGGTGCTAATGTCAAAACGGTGAATAAAACCCTTAAAGGCCAGATTGATGAACTCATCCCTCTAATGGAAACCATCGCTTGGGAATTAGTTGGGCTAGACAAACGTAAAATGGAAACGGTGGCCGTTCTTGATTTTGAAGGCAGGGGAATATCCCAGCTTGAAGCGGGGACACTCACAGATCGATTTACCTCATCCTTGGGGAAGACCGAAGCAGTCTTAATCGTTGCTCGTCAAGAAATGGATGAAATATTAGAGGAACAGGGTTTTGAACAGGAAGCAGGCTGTACCACTGTAGAATGCGCTGCTGAAGTTGGTGGATTGCTTGGTGTGAAGAATATCATTAATGGATCAATCGGAAAGGTGGGAGAAACCTATACTATCGATGCCCAAATGATAGCTGTGGCTACCGGTGCAACTGTAAAGACTGTGAATAAGACCTATGTAGGTAAAATAGATGGACTCATTATTGAGATTGAAATAATGGCTTATGATCTAGTGAGTATGAAATCACCTGCCAATCTGCTTAAAAGACAGCGACAAGGAATGCAGGCATCATCCACTGCACCAAAATTGAAAACAAAGACAGGTGCATTAGTTCGTTCTACGATAGTTCCAGGCTGGGGACAATTATATTCTGAGAAAAAGATCTGGGGATATGGTTGGATATTGACTGAAGCTGCTTTAGCAAGCTTAACCTATTTGAGTTTTAGCAACTTTAATACTGCCAATACTGATTATACCAAGTACAAGAATTTGTATAATCTGGAGACGGATGAAGCACTGGTTATTGAATACCGCACTAAATCAGAAGAAAACCATGATCTGATGGTAAAAGCCGAAAATGAAATAAAACTTTATTATAATATTATAGGTGGACTGTGGATAGCAAATGCCATTCATGCCTATATCATTGGTCCAAAACAAGATTTGACAAGTGACCAAAGAGATAATCTTTTTCTGGTTTATAATCCTGACACTCGTCAAACACAATTGAGGTGGGAAATTGCATTGGACTAAATATCTATTCATTTGTCTGGCACTTCTATTAATTGCCTGTCCAGATATCCCTGAAGAGGAGTATAATAATCCAATTGATCCTGATATACCTGAGTTGGACACCCCAGCTTTAATCATTTTTCCTGATTCGGCAAGGGTAAACCTAGGATTCAGTGTTACGGTTGACATTTTTGCCAAGGGTGTAACAAACCTGAGTGGAGCCTATATTGAGCTGAATTATGATAAAGACAAACTATCTATTCTATCCATGAGTGAAGGTGATTTTTTTGCAGGTGCGGAAGAGACGATATTCTTTATTGAGGATGATCCAGTTACAGGTACTGTTGAAATCAATACATCCTATTTAGGTGCAGGTCTCACAAATGTTGAAGGAACAGGTAGTTTAGCCAGCCTGGTATTTACAACGACCGTTACAGGAGTTTCCTTAATTCATTATACTGCAAATTGTGAATTATTAGATCCAAATGATAATCCCATTGTTATTGAGAGTTTTGGGTCAGGGGTGATCAATGCGCAGTAAGGAACCCATGTTATTTTAGGTTGATAATTTTATGACAAACATTCATTTTTTTAAACTAAGTCAAATTCAAAGCCTGATTTACACAATACGCGGTGTGCAAGTTATGTTAGATAGTGACTTAGCCAATCTGTACGGTGTAGAGACACGAATTCTCAATCAAGCAGTGAAAAGAAATAGTGACCGCTTTCCTGGAGAATTCAGATTTCAACTAACTACTAATGAAATAGACAACTTGAAGTCACAATTTGTGACTTCAAGTTCAACTCACGGTGGCAGACGAAAACTCCCCTATGTTTTCACCGAGCAAGGTGTAGCTATGCTTTCCGCAGTTTTGAGAAGCGCCACCGCAATTAAAGTTAGCATTCAGATAATAAATGCCTTTGTTTCTATGCGGAAATTTGTCGGTAGCAACGCAAGACTATTTCAAAGAATAGACCAAGTTGAAATAAAGCAATTAGCGGATAAAACCGAAATCGATAAGAAATTTGAAATAATTTTTGACGCCATAGAACAAAAGGAAATTTCACCGAAACAGGGCATTATTTATGATGGCCAAATTTTCGATGCACATGCTTTTATAGCTAAAATTATACGGTCGGCGAGAAAGTCCATCATCATTGTCGATAATTATATTGATGCTAGTGTTTTAGCGTTATTAACAAATAAAAAAATGACTGTCATGGTAAAAATCTACACCAAAACCATATCAAAACGTTTGGCTTTGGACATTAAAAAGTTTAATGAACAATATGGGCAATTGGTTGCCGAAGAAATTACAAACAACCATGATCGGTTTATTATCATTGATGAAAATACAATTTACCACACCGGAGCATCCTTGAAAGATCTAGGTAAAAAGATTTCTGCCTTTTCAAAATTTGATAAGGAAGGCTTGAAATTGTTGGGGAAACTCAAATGAATAAGAAATTAATGACTATGGAAGATAAGTTTTTGGTGCAGGATGATAATCCCATTGTAATTGAGGGGTTTGGGTCGGGGGTGATCAATGCGGAATAGTTTAATAATCTGTGTTTTTGGATTAGTGCAATTTCTAATTGCTCAACCCGATACTCTTTGGACAAAGACTTTTGGTGGGAGTAGTAATGATGAAGGTCGATTTGTTCAACAGACAAACGATAGCGGATATATTATTACGGGCAATACGGAGTCTTTCGGTGCTGGGAGTCATGACGTTTTGCTTATTAAAACCGATGTTAACGGTAACGAAGAATGGACAAGAACTTTCGGTGGGAGTAGTGCGGATTATGGTTATTCAGTAATGCAGACAGCTAATGGAGGGTATGTTATAAACGGTAGTACGGCGTCATATGGTAACGGTGGTCTAGATGCATGGCTGATCAAGACCGATGTCAACGGTTATGAAGAATGGAACCAGACATTTGGCACTAACAGTAGTGATTATAGCAATTCATTTCAACAGACGATTGACGGTGGATATATCATGACCGGTGGAAAAGACTCACTTGGTCACAATATAGATGTCTGGTTAATTAAGACTGACTCAGATGGGAATGAAGTATGGAATAAAACTTTTGGAGATGTTAGGAATGACGTTGGTAATTCCGTTGCAAATACTACTGATGGAGGGTATATCATAACAGGCTATACTCAACCTAGTACCACAAACACCGATCTCTGGCTTATTAAAACTTATTCCAATGGTGAGGAACAATGGAATCGCACTTTTGGGGCAAGTGGAAGTGACGAAGGATATTGTATACGACAAACATCTGATGGGGGTTATATAATAGTTGGAGGTACCACTTCATATGGCTCAGGAGGTCAAGATGTCTGGTTGATAAAGACGGATGAGAATGGCAATGAACAATGGAGTCGTACTTTTGGTAGTATTTTTGGAAACAGAGGACACTCAGTTCAACAAACTTCGGATGGTGGATATATTATAAACGGCATTTCGGACCAAATCGGCGTTGATATAGATGTCTGGTTAATTAAGACTGACTCTGAGGGGAATGAAGAATGGAATCAGACATTTGGGGGGAGTGGATATGATTATGGATATTCCGTTCAGCAAACCACCAATGATGGATATATTATTACAGGATATACAGAATCTTATGGATCTGGTAATCAGGATGTTTGGCTTATCCGTTTGACTCCCGAACCATACTCTGGTCCGGTATGGCACGTTTCTACAACTGGGTCGGACGGTAATGACGGTAGTGAAGATAATCCCTTTACCACCATTCAATACGCTATTGATGGTACGTCAACAGGGGACACTGTTCTTGTCCACCCCGGCACATATGTAGAGAATATCAATTTTAATGGCAAGAACATTGTTGTTGGTTCACTTTTTCTTACAACTCAGGATACCTCCTATATCTCAACGACTATTATTGATGGGAATCAGAATGGGAGTGTTG
>JABMOV010000065.1 GCA_013203145.1 Fidelibacterota bacterium | reverse complement strand
CTCGTAAGAACTCCAGATGATCTGGGAAGACGTGGGACAGTGTCTGAATTAACACAGAACTCCGACCATACAACACTGTCCCAAGAATTTCCGATTAGATGCATAATCGGAAGTTTATCTGGTAACAAATCTCTATTCATCGACGGTGGCTGTAAGATCACTGAACACATAATCGGAAGTTTATTTGTCCTTTTTCGTTTTTTCTTCCGATTGTGACAGAAGATTAGCAGCCCATTCTGCTGGAGATGTTTTAAGCGTCACCACTTCTCCTTCTCTGGCAGACTTGGTAGCTTTTAAATCTTTAAGCTGTAATCTGCACATCCTATCGTGCGTGTCTGCACTTGGAATATCACCTTCTCGCTGTGCCTGGATAATCTTCACAAAATACATACACGCCAGTTCTGTGGCCATCTTGTCTGTGGAATTATTTAAATCAAAGTCCTGATGAAGCGTATCATAGAACTTCTCGAATATCCAGATATCCTTTTTTAGAATCTCAGCGATATATGAGCCGTATTTACGAGCATGTTTATTACCTTTAGGTGCTCCACCTGGATCCTTTTTATTGGCACCATGCATACGACATACTTTATAACCAGAAACAGCTGCATTCTTACATCTGATTCCAGACATTTTTGATTTTGCCTTACATTGTAAAGCATTTTGATTGAACATCGATACCTCAGGGTAGTTTCCTAAACGCTAAATCGACTTCGCAGAAGACAATTTGCGCCTTTTTTTACCGATGGTTGTCGGCTAAATAACGATGTTCTAACAAGTGGGTCTATTTCCCGAAGGATTTCGGGACAAACGGTAGGTCAAATAAGTGGTGTAATTTACGAATTATTAGGCATTCTGTTACAGTTCTACCTAAATTAATTCAATTAATTCTTTGATATTTTCAAATGCATTATGAATATCATATTCAATATCACTCCGTGTGAAATTATTAATATCATTACAAAAAACAACATTATTTAATTTCTTTTCAAGATTGGCTAAGTATAGTTCTGAAGTAACCGAATGTCCACCAAATTCCATATATTCGTGGAATGAGTTTACAATATCTTTATAAACAAGATTATGGTGTTTTAACGACCAATCAATGTCAAATAAATCTCTACCTTTTTTCCGCTGATATAATGCACGCATTTTAGTGCCTAACATTTCAGCAAGTTCATAAGTTTTGAGCGTGCATTCTCCTGTAAACCATTGTGATTTTACATCAAATTTAGTTTCCTTTATTGGGAATACACTAAAATGTTCACGAGTGTTAATCTCAATTTTGATTCGTTTTTTTCCTTCAGAGTCATTCTCTGGAATAAATGAATAATAAATCCGAAATCCATCCTTGCGAGATTCAGTGCTACTTTTTCCAAGCCACGGGTCAATAATGGATTGAATAGTTTTTACAATATCTTTTATTGGACCTGCAGTGATTTGCACAAAATCTAAATCTTCAGAGTAACGAACTGGTGACGGAAAATACAATTTGTTAAGTGCTGTTCCACCACGAAATATTAAATGTTCTTGGATAAAATCATTTTGATAAATTTCTACAAGAATGCGAGATAATATCAAATCTTGTTCAATTTGCTCATCTGCTACCCAAGGTGCTGTATGTTGCCACTCAGTTACAAATGCTCTTGGTATCATAAATCAAACTCCAATTCTTCATTGATAAACAACTTCCACCGAATATTCTTATTAGTTCGTTCTCTGCTTTCTGCTGGATTAAAAAACGAATATACTGGATTTCTTGTTTGAATAAATTCTGCAAGGTTATCAGATAAATTTTCTTGTCCTATAACATCTAACAAATATCCTACTCTCTGAATAACGGGATTAGAATAATATTTTGCTGTTTCTACTAAAGAAATCTTATTCAACTTTTCAGACAATTCCATTGCAATCAAACCCACTTGTTCTAATCCACCAACTTGCTTTTGAAATTCAACTAAATCAAACAAGGTGGCTTCAGGTGTCGAGATATTAAAATATCCTGTTAAAGTCTTACGATTTACTGTAGGAACACCATTTAGATTATGCTTTTGATAATAATGTATTTGGTTTCGACTAACATTTGTTTCTCTTCGCCTCTTAGAAACCATTACTTGAAAGTTTTGTGGACTTTGATGCGATGCACCATAAAAAGATGATGCAGTCAATAATCCAACATAATATGGCAATTCAATATGGGTCATCATTGCATCAATATATCGCTCAACAGGTAAACGGTCAGTGTTTAGATATTCTTCAGGAACAATTGCATAAAAACCACGAGCAGGATTTATTACTCTACCTGCTTGGCGTAGATAATTTAACTTCCCGTAGAAATCTCTATCCATCATCTTTGCAATATCAGAGGTTGTAAAAGACCACTTTCCACTGCTAATTAGTTGCTGTATGTATTCAATTTGATTCATATCAATGTTATTTCGTGTACGTAATTTAGACATATTACCATAATAACGCATACAATATAACATATTATTTTGAAAATAATTTACTAATATTTGCCAATATTTTTGGTTTATAGGCAAATATTGGATGTTTGGACTAACAATTTTCCTTCACAATATCCAAAAACTCATCCATCTCAATCACCACATAATCCTTACTGCGATTTCGAGCAAATACAACAATGGGAGTTTTATCATCCGGGCAATCATCTTCTGCCTGTTTTAATGCTTTCCAGATATTGAGTTTTTCCTGTTTTTTGCATTCTATATGAAAGGGCATTTTCCCATCCACCGATTGAATATCTCCTTTCCAATCCATACCACCAGATAAAGGGGTCCTGCGGAGTTCGCCATAGATCTTCCCAAATGCTTTAGCTATCTTCCGTTCGTATTCTGAACCTTTTCTGCGAGAATTTATTTTTTTGGGTAATATCATTTTATAGCCCTCACATTCAGTCTCGGTGAGAATGAAATATCCGCCGTTTTTTTCAATGCCATCTCTACGGTTAACTTTTTCGCTTTGTCCCACTTCTTTTTCTGCTCCTTTAAAAATGCATCTAATTTTGTTTTTTTAACTTCTGTAATACTTTCTTCAATAATCTCCCTGTCAAGTTCGATTAGATTGCTTAAGACATCCACGGTTTTATTTACATTGGGATAAGTGATTTTGGTCATTTTTCCCATGGCATACTTAAATCCATGGTATTCCAATTTTTCCTTACTTAAAAGACCGATTTTAATGACACCACCCAGTGTGGCTTTTCTAGCGTAAAGAATTTTAGCCAAATTAGACACTTCTTGATATTCTTTAGCCACAGAGTCTAAGTCATTAATATCTTCACAGATAAATTCCTGTTTCCCGATTAACGCTTTCTGGAATACGCCACAATTTTGCCTATGGTCACAGTAAATACAATTCGTATTCAACTTTGCAGGAAATTCAGATGCTGTTTTTAACTGGTTTCCTACAGATTTGATATAGTCTACTGCTGTTTCTAATTGTTCTTCAGATCTTTCGGTATGCATAGAAAATCCATGTCTGAGCATATCAAACCTGCAGACAATCTTTTTATCAGGATACAGGCTTTTTAAAGCAATGGTATAAATCGACATCTGAAGATTTTGATCCACGTCTTCTCTTGAGAATATCATTCGATTGGTTTTGTAATCGATAATTTCGATAGTATCGTCATCTAATTGGTCAATCCGATCTATGTAGCCAATGAGATCAAAACCTGCGATATTCATGCGAATTTCCTGCTCAATGCCTAATATGTTTAGATCATGCACATCCGAATTATTCTTCACCCAATTGATAAGGATTTGCCTTCCTTCTTCAAACATGGATTGACAGGTAAGTTTTTCGTTGGTGTATTGTAGTGTGAATATGGATAATATCTCATCTTCACCGTATTTTGCATTCTTCACATACAACTCCAGGCAGGTGTGAATGAGTTTGCCAAAGATTAATGGATCGGAGGGTTCACTCTTAAATTTATCCAGATAATGTAATTTGTATGATAATGGACAGGTTTTATACCTATCCATTTTTGAATAACTTAATCGAAGTTTGCTCATGATGTTTTTCCTTTTTTTTATGCGTTTGTTTTAATACAAGATCTGCCAGACGATTCTTCACATCCTTCTGACGTTTTTCAAGCTGTGTTTCGATGATGGATTGTGTATTTAATGTTAACAGATCCTCATCATCTACCACCTCACCCTTAAACTTCTTCTTTAATAGATGCACAGTTACTAATTCTTCTTGTGTGCTTCCATGCAGAAGTTTGATTTCTTTCCCAAAATAGATAGCTGCATCATCTTCCACACGCCAGGCATGTTTGGGATTTGATACAATCCACAGATCATCCTTTAATATTTTAGAGCGTATCTTCACAACCTTATCAGATTGAATAAAACGATTCCATTCAGTTTCTGATATATTTGGAGATTGGATGTCTTGTATTTTTCCCATACAACCAAAGCAAACAGGGAAAAGTAAAAAAGTGACGGATTTTATCTACAAGACACAAAGACACAATTGAAAAATGAGAAAAATGATTGTGTCTTGTGGTTTTATCTCTCTATCTTTACATATTACTATACTTATACTTACTACAAGACACATAAGACACAAAGACACATAAATAATACCCCTACGTAAGGCTAAACCTTTTCTCTTAAAATGAAAATTAAAGAAAAGGTATAATATATATAGGTGTGTTCAAAATGATGTGTCTTGCTGTCTTTGTGTCTTGCGATGCTGTAAATTCAGTAATATATAGACTTATGAGTTTCTTGTAGAATTTGCGTTTTGTCTTGTTACTTTGATTGTGTCTTGTAGATCACCATTTAAGACACAAAGACACAATGTTTGAAATACGATGGACTTATTTTTAGCACCTTTTTAAAATCACAAGACACAAAGACACAATAAAAATAATACGACCGACCAATTATTAACTTCTTTTTTCTATAAAAAAAACCGCAAATGGTTAAATCTGCGGTTTTTATTCAAGCGAATAGATCGATTTATTTAATTATTATTTGTCTTCTCCGCTTGGAAGATCCATTTTTTCAGCTGCAATTGCCCAAACTCTTATCTGTTTTCCTCTGTAATATTTTCGTGTTGTAGCTGAATTATATCTATCTGCTGGTATTTCACTCTCAACGATATACCCATCTTCTTGCAGCTGGCTTAATACTGCCTTCTTCCCAAACCTGAAACTATCTCCAGATTCTCGTATCGCTTTCTGCACTTCTCGCCAGGTGATTAAAGGCAAAAGATACACCGTATCCGCATTCTCTGAATCCATAAAGCCCACCACATATCTATCTTGAGCCTGCTGTTCATAATAATGATTCATCCGCTGATGTAAATCCCGATACAAAGGACTTACGGACGAATTATCCAATTCCACATCGATGTATATCTTGCCGGATACAATGAGTTCCTTAAGCATCTGCATAAATACTTTGGATGCCTGCTGCTCTTTTACAGCTTGAGTCATTTCCGATGTTAGAGATAAAAGGTTCTCATCATGGGTCAAGTCCATCACCTTTTTATCTCTTTTGGAAATATATCCTTCATCTTCTAAAAAGCGTGTGAAAAGGGTAAATCCGATTTTATTCTGTGCCAGATTCTGTGCAATCCGAATCCCATTTTGTTGTCCCTTAATCCTCTCATAAATCTCTGTGATGTAATTTTGAAACATTTTTTCTAAATCAGTAGCAACATCATTTTTCAAAAACCAATGGATATAGGCTGCCATCACTCCTGAGTATTGATCAGAATACTTCATGCAACTTACACCAACTACTTGATCTGTAGGCCCTTTTGGATAATGGATTATCATAAGCCTTGAGATGGTGGATGCTTCGTTTGTGGGAGTATCCTCACCTGTTACGAACAAGAGCCCTCGGATATATCGGGTTTTTTGCACAGAAGCATCAGGACGGAGCCTGCTTTTCCCTGTCTTGTCTGCATAAGATTGAATCTTTTCGATAATGTCATCTTCATTTTTGTTGTTTCGTTTGTAATCATCCACCACATAAATAGCATCTTTAAACAGAAAACCGATGGTCTGGATACTGTTTACTGTAGAATTCCACGACACCACAGATCCACTTCTTCTAAAATCCCCAAAAAAGCATTGGGAAAGTTTGGCTAAAAAAGATTTACCCACACCGGTTAAGCCCAATACCCATAATGCATATTTATCATCCCCCATGAGTTCTTGAATAGGCGCTAAAAAGATATGCCCTATCACAGGTGTAATAACCGTTGCATCACTTAAGGTCATAAAATCATCTAAAATATGTTGAATAACTACCGTAAGAGATTCTTTATCTAATCGTTGCATATTCAGATATTTCGCATGATCGTGGCTTGACATATCGATATATGTTTTACTGGATGTGTAAATACCATCTTTGTCGATATGCACCGATGGGGTACTGTATATTTTAAAATCTTCATCCCATCCGAAGTTATCTGACATCTGGATGGTCTTGGCTTTTGAGATGGCTTGGGTCGCTAATTTCATGTGAGCAAGATTGCCGCTATACTGCAAATCCGGTCCAGCCTGTTTCATGATCTGATGGGAAAGTTTATTGTTATTTGAAAATTCTTCTGAGGTAAAGCGAAACGGATATGTCTTTCCCTTTTTTGTGATAAAATCACCTTCTAATATCCTATCTTCTGCGATCTCAGATGAAAAGATAATATCTTTTTTTATTTTCATGTGGAAGTTGGATAGTTCCACTACTTTTGTGCCTTCTCCATCATAGACCACCTGTTTATAGCAATTATCCTCGATATACACCCCGGTATACCCAATAGAATCATCTTTAAATGCCTGATTAATCTCTTTATGGATTTCCTTTATCATCTTTTTTAGAATATTTTTATTAAACGCCGGGAATGTCTTTTTCAATGAATCTAAAATGGCATTCTGCTCTTTTGTATTCTTCGCAGCATAGCGGATAATAGGTTCTATCTTCCTATATGCTGAATCGATATCACCTTTATCTAAAACCAGATCTTTGACTGCTTTATGCCAGTCTTTAATCTCGTTGAGTTTTAAGACCTTCTGCACATGACAGGGGATTTCATCTTTACAATACCCTTTATCTTTTAGCCAATTATGTGGAGGTGTGGGATGAGAATCTGATTCATCCATAACCTTATTGTAGGCTTTTTGGATATAATCAGGTGCATCCCTGCCTGCAAGTTTGTGCATATTTGTATTTTGATCAAAATAGGTCACTAAAAAGATAATATCTTCTAAAGAAAACTTCTCAAAGGCTAAAATCATGACCATATTAAAAATGGCAACGCTCCGATCAGCAGGGTATCCTTTACTAAATAGCTTTTTAACACCGTCACACATTTTAGATGTGGCTTTCAAAACAAGTAAACTTATCTCCGCATCGGGCATATTTTGGATTTTGTCGAAATCGACAGTATTGTTTGTTAGATGTTTTGGTAAGTCAGTTACCTCAAACGACAGGATTTTCTTTAACAGTTTATCATCTTCTTCTCTCTTTGCATCTTTATCAAAAACCGACAAGCGATGGGGTCGCTCCTTAGTAGATTTTCCTTTTACAGACAGGGTTCCCATAACCTTTATTAGATGATTATATGTTGCCATTGAATCAATCTGAATGGCAACATCATCGAACCTTTCAGCAATTTCTTCTTCGAACGCTTTTACCTGTTTTTCGAAATTGGGTCTATTCTCATCGGTTAAGGTTACCGGGGGAATGGAAAACCATAGCTGGCAGCCGTTTCCGCTTAAATTAACCGCAGGTCTTATAAAGCCATCATCTTCCAGATCATCCGCTATGGCTTCTCCGATATTCTTGGAAAGGAGCATCTCATTATCTGTAGAAGCGGTTCCAGGTTTTCTTTTGGGATCTATATCAATTACTACAGATAGTACCACCTGCACATCTTCTTTTCGACTGGGATGATATTTCCCATTTAATTTTTGTGGGTGGATTGGGTTAATCCCTGTAAAGATATTCCCTTTGGTGTTGTTACGTCTGCAAAACGATACAAATTCATCTTCTGTGTTTAGATAAGCACACTCACCCACGTTTGTTTTCCCGCCATCTAAAAAACGAATCACCCTGAGTTCTGTAATGCCGTGAGCTGAATGATTTAAAAACTGATATGTTTTTCTTACATCTCTTTCATTACAATTCATTATTTCGCCCCCTGACGATAATCTCCGTCAAAGGAAATCGCTTCAAGGATCGCTTTTAATATAGTCTGGTATGCATCCTGAGTAATGGGCTTAAAATATGGGTATTCATTTCCACTACCCGCTTTATACCTGGGGAAATTAAGATACAGCTCCCCATTGATTTTTTTGCGTATTGCAATATTATTTATGAATAGTTTTTCATCAATCACACACGATGCCCAAGCAATAAGATAAGGTTCATTTTGCACCGGCATCCGTAATTTTATTTCCGTAATCTTCATCTTAAAACTCCCCATTTGTGTAACTGCCAAAGGTCTTTTTAAAAATATTAATTCTCTGTCTTGCCTGTGAAACTAAAGCAGGTACTTTATCATCCACAAAGTCATACACTTCGGCAGATGTTTTATCTGGATACGGTCTTAATATCCTCCCAATTCTTTGGATAACTTTTGACTCTGACTTATTGGGAAAAGTGAGATAAACCCTTTTTAGGTTCGGCATATCCAAACCTTCATCGCTCACGTTTGCAGAGAAGAGAATATCTAATTCTTCTGCTCTTGCTTTTTTTAGAATTTCAATACGCTCCTTCTTTTTTGTAGCACCTATTAATATAGCACAGCGGTATTTATCTTTTAATGTCCCATACATCATCTTCAAATGATCTACTCTGCCTGATAAGATTAGAGCCAACTCTCCCCTTGTATGTGTCTTGAAAATCACAGAATAAATAAGCTCATTTCGGGTTGGTTGGGAAATAAGATGTTTTGCCATCCTATGCCAGTCTAATATCATTCTTCCCGATGGGGTCTGTTTCTGTGGATTAAAATCAAAGCCCGTTCTTATCACTTTATATGTGGGTTTAATTAAAAATCCATTATCGATTAAGTATGGATAATCCACTTCATATACTTTCCTGCCAATCGTGTGGTATAAAATATCTGTAAGTCCATCTGCCCTATTGGGAGTCGCTGATAAACCCAGACGGTATTTTGACTGAAACTGGTTTAATACTTTCCGAAAGGTATCCGCCGGAACGTGGTGTGCTTCGTCTAATATCACCATGCCAAAATCCGTTGATAGTTGTGTCAAATTTGGATGATTTCGTAAAGATTGTATGGTGGAAACTGTCACGTTTTCTAAAGTGTTAGTTGGCCCGGAAATAATGCCAATATTTTCAATTCCTAATTTTTCCTTCAAATTATCCACCCATTGATTAAGTAGGTCAATGGTGTGAACAATAATTAAAGTAGGTTCTTTAACCTCATCCATAATGGACATAGCCACAATCGTTTTACCACCGCCGCAGGGGACGACTATCACACCCTGCTCTCTTTTGATGAAGGCTTCTTTTGCTTTGATTTGATAATCCCGTAAAGTGAAATCACTATCAGTGATTATTGTATTAGGATGAGAGATTCTTAAGTCTTCCCAATCTATTTTAAACTGCTGCTTCTCTGCCAGTTTAATCAGGGGGTAGGCGTATCCCCTGGGGACGGTTAAGTATTCTGCATCATCTTCATAAGATTTAATCGTTTTTGACGTATCACCTAGATAATAATCAAATCGTGCTTTCTGTGTGAATTCGGGGTTTGGGTAGGTTAAATCTTCACGGATATGGTGTAAGATTTTTTGTGGTGTCGTTTCTTTAATTATCTGGACACTTGCGTTCAATATAGCTTTCATAACTTTCTCCTGTTAATTGTGGGTTTTCGCTCATCCTTAGCTAACAGGAATTGTCAAAAAAGTGACGGATGGTAAAAAAAAAGGACACCCCTTTAAAAAAGGAATGCCCCATTTTTTTTACCATCACAGTAAACGTTATTTATTAAGCAAACGGATCGTCATTCGATGATAGTGATTCAAGATACTTGGTTACATCTTCCATCTGATGAGTTTTTAAATCACGAACCTTTGCAATTCCAAACTTTTTCAAGAAATCACTCACAACTTCCTTTGTCTGGCCTTTCAAGATTGTCATCACATGATCCATAGTCTCGTCATCTGCTTCATTGGTAATTGTAACAGCATCTCCACCGGAAAGAACACGTTCTAAATCAAATAGATCTAAAGCAGCAATTTCCTTTTTCTGCGATGCATTCAACTCATTTTCCGGTAAGATTGAATAGGTGGTATTGGTATCCCCTGCTGCACCTTTGCGTACAACTTCAAAACACCAATTTTCCACACCATATTTTTCATCTACCGTCATAACCCCTTGAAAAAACCGTTGGGATTGTTCGATGATTTTGGCAATCCATTTACCCTCTTCTAATATTGGCATATTCTGGGATATCCGAAGGGTTGTTTTTTGGGTTGAAGGTGTGTCATCTGTTTTCTGCTCGTAACGTTCACCGTTCCAGAATACTTCTCTGATAAACGGCTCTCCTCTAAAGGTACCTACTATTTTTGCACCATCTTCAGCCAGCTTGACGAATAAATCCCCATTACCACTTCCACGGTTTGAGATTTGTGTTTTTACTTTATCATAAACACTCATGTTTATTTCTCCTTATCGTTGTTTAGTTCAGTTAATATGTGTGCAATCGCCGGATGAGGATCCTTTGTTTTGCGATGGGACACATCGACCTTTTTATTCTCTTTCCTGATTTTATCTATGACATCAAAGGCATCGATAGTATCTAGGTAAACCTGATGTAAGTTTTTGGCGATGATCCAGATAAGCTCTTCTTCTATCTTTTCATGATGAACCACCAGAATTCCGCCAAAGGTTTTTATCAGATCCGAATAAAAGGATTTGATTGCTTTTTCAGGTTTCATTTTCTAGTTTCCTTATGTTTGTTGTTCAATCGTAGCAAACAGGAAGAGAACAGATTGTGACGGAATTATTTTATATATGCATCGAATCCGGCATCTTTAATCATGCGTTTTAACTTCTGGACCTTGTCACTGACGGTTGTTCGTTTCTTTCCGATTATTTTCGCCATCTCTGTGATTGAAACTCCGTTTAATAACTGTTCACACACATCCTGAAGATTTGGCTGTTGTTTTTTGATAAGACTCCAAATCTCGTTATAAATCTCTAGGCTTGGATCGTCAGGTTGGATGGTAGAATCATCGCAAGTTGTATGATAAAGGGTTGTTTCATCTCCAGATTCATCCGTTGTGATTGGATTATCAAGCGAAAGGAGCTTGCTTTTAGGTTTTCTTTTTTTTGCATTACGTTTCTCATTCAAATTCAAGATTTTATTTTTAACGATCCGTCTGACATAATTTGCATAACGTAGTTTCGTGATGTATTTGTCTCTTTTTTCCCAAAGATGAATAAATATGAATTGCTTTAAATCATCTTCTTCATCCCTTGGCCACTCACCATTATTGATAGTATCATGAATTACTTTCATTGCAACGTTGATTTCTATTTCCGTGAATACTGAACCATATTGGTTCTGTCTTTTGCTTCTCATCTTCGTCTCCTGTGCGGAGCCGGAAATGAGTGTTGTTGCGGACTAGCGGATTTGAATCACCAAATAAAAAAAGGGAACCATTGCAAACATGCGTTTTTTCGCTTGTCCACAACAATCCCCTTTTTCCGGTAGACCGCTGTCGGTTATTGGTTAGGTTTTATTTTAATTGATTGAAATCTCGATTGATATCCGGGCGTTTTGTTTCTACCAATGTTGGTAGTCCATTCTGAACAGATAAAACATCGATTGTGAAATCACCACGCTGTTTGACATACTCGATGAAATTGACCCATTGGGTTTTGAGCTCAAAATCACCAGAGGTTCTAGTCATTCGTTCTGACTTTTTTGTGAGTAACACCATTTCTTCAATTTCTCCGAAAGACACAGGTTCTTTCTTTTCAAAATTGATTTGATTGATTTTGCCGAATGGCACTGATTGGCAGGTTGTGATTAAATGTTGCCAATTTTTGGGTTGGTTTCTGAAAGTATTCATAACTTTTCTCCGTTAACTATTTGTTCGTGACTCATCCTTCGTGGGTGAGCCTTTTGCTTCTGCATGGATTATACACTTGTAGGAGACTTTCATACTACCATCAGCCCAACTTTGCTTACTGGTAAAGTCCTTTCTCTACTGGTAAACAAAATCATGAATTCATCTTTCAAATAATCCACGCATGTGCGAACGTGAAATTCTGAAGAATATTTTGCCTTTATTCTATACCCCTATATAACCCTGTTGTAACCTGGATATAGCCTGCATATAACCTTTACCGGTCATATGGGGTTTCGATTTACTGTACCGTCACCTTACCGCCTTTTCCTGTTAGCTTTGGATGAACAATGAAAATTAGAGAATCAAACATGAAAAACAGCACACAGGATGAATTAATCGACATCCTTTTAAAAGGATATTTCGAGACGGTTTACCTGAATTATAAAAAACGTGGAAAGAAGAACAATGATTGGATTGTCGAGAAAAAACATGACAACATTGTCAGCGAAACATTTAGCGATTATTCTAAAAGAGAAAGGAGCCAGAGTCTATGAGACCGCAAATAAAAGAAAAAGTGGATGGGTTATATTTAATGTCAACGAAAGCGTTGGCGAGGGAATATTTTAAAATAACAGGGCATCCGCCACCTACCCCGCACAGGCATCGTCTTATTCGTAAAATTGCATGGGAATATCAATGCATTGGTTTAAACCCGGTTTCCGCCGAAGCTTTAGCCCGAGCACAAGAAATAGCCAAATCCGAAAGATTGAGATCCGTACCTCCAAAGGATTTTGAGCATAAACTGCCAAAAAAGAAATCAGATATCACTCTATACACAGGTGACATCCTTACCCGCAATTACAAAGGAAAACGATATGAAGTATTAGTGACAGAACGAGGATTTGAGTTGGATGGGATGTTTTTTAAATCTATTTCAGCTATGGCTAAAAAGATTACAGGTACACATTGGAATGGAAAACGATTTTTTGGATTAGTATAAAAAAAGAGATATGAAACATACAATTAATGGGGAAACTGAAAAAATCATTCGCTGTGCGATTTATACCCGAAAATCCACAGAAGATGGATTAGAGCAGGAATACAATACATTAGATGCACAGCGTGATTCTTGCGAAAACTACATCCAATCACAAGCATCTCGCGGTTGGAGAATAATTGATACAAAATATGATGATGGGGGTTTTACAGGAGCTAATATAAAACGTCCTGCATACGCTCGATTAATCGCCGATATTCGGGCAGGTCTTGTGGATATGGTGCTTGTGTATAAAGTAGATAGATTAAGCCGTTCTTTAGCCGATTTTGCTAATATTATGGCCATGCTAGATAAGGAAGGAGTTTCTTTTGTCAGTGTCACCCAACATTTTGATACTTCATCATCACTTGGCAGAATGACGCTTAATATTTTAATCACATTTGCCCAGTTTGAACGAGAAATGATTGCAGAAAGGATTAGGGATAAAATTGCCAGTAGCAGAAAGCGTGGCAAATATATAGGCGGGATTCCAGTATTAGGTTTTGATGTAAACGATAAAAAACTTTATATTAATAAAAAAGAAGCCGAGCAGGTGAATGCCATATTCAAATTATACATTGAATTACATTCGGTAAGAGATGTGGCAAATAAATTAAATAGCTGGTGCTGGACCACAAAGAAATGGGTGACAAAAAGAGAAAAACTCACTGGTGGGAAGAAATTCTCCGGTAAAAACGTTCATGCAATGCTTTCCAACCTGATTTATATCGGGAAAGTGACGTATAAAGGAGAAGTTTTTGAAGGTGAACATGACGGAATTGTAGATGAGAAACTTTTTAACAAAGTTCAATCTTTGCTCAAAGAAAGAGGCAGACCTGAATACAGAAAAAAGAAAAAGAAACATTCATCTCTTTTACGTGGAATATTATATTGTGGTGAATGCGGTCATGTGATGACCAAGACCTACGCTTCCAAGGCTAAAGGGAAAGTATATTTTTATTATGTCTGCAATAATGTATTAAAAAACACCCGAAAAGTGTGTAAAAGCAAAAGAATCCCAGCACTCAAAGTGGAAGATTTTATTGTAAAACACATATCAGCTATGGGAAAGAATAAAGGATTAACCGATGGATTAGTCAAAAAAGCCGAGATTGAGAAAAATACACTGTTTCAGCAGTTGAAAATGGAAAAAGACGGGGTTGAGACTGCTCTGAAAATCGTTTATAAACAATTATCAAATGGTGAGTTAAATAATGAGAATGACTCAATAGAAAAATACCAAACACGCATCAGAGAACTTGATCTGCGAATGGCATCCTTGGATAATTTAAGTTTAACATCCAAAGATGTCTCTCATACCTTAAAGAGATTCATGCCCATCTGGGATACATTAGAAGGATTTCAAAAAGAAAAGATTGTAGCCTCGATATTTGAAAAAATTACATGGGACAGTGAAAGCGAATCACTGGATTTTAAATTTAATCCAATAGGAATAAGTTTACTTAAAAATGGAGGCAGTCATGGATACAACGGTCAAGGTTGATTTTCAAGTCGGCATCCCGAATAGCATCAGGCAAGATACCCCCTCTATTCTGCCCAGTATTACCCGATTTATGGCGTTATCTTTAAAATATAACGATCTACTCGACATTGGGTATTCTATTCGAAACATCGCCGAATTTGAAGGTGTGGATAAATCTTATATTCTTAGGATTGTGAAATTGGTTTATCTCTCACCAAAGATCCAAGAAACGATTCTGCTTCTTCCTCGCACTAACAAATACCGGTCTTATATATCAGCGAAAAAATGTTTGAAGCTGGTGGAGAATATGGGGTTTGGGGAGCAGGAAAGGGTGTTTGGTGGTGGTAGGAAATGAATTGTTTGCAGCTGAACTTTTCTTTATGGATTGAATTAACCATATTAATTCATCTAAATCATCAACACGGTTGATGGAGTCGATATTCTTACTTTTCGATTTCCAAAACTGCTATTCCTGAATAATAACTAAATGAGATTCGGTCTTTTGATGTAATATCTGAAAAAATATGACTCTGAATATCATAAAAATAATAAGGTGGAATATTTTCACTAATATTATCAGGTAATACCTTAGGAAGGACAAGGTCAAAATATGTTCTTCGACCGGATAAAACCCAAGCTCCCTTATAAAATGGACCCTCAAGAGTGGTTTGGGCTGATAAAAGAGATAAATTCATTTTCCCCTTGAACTTATTCTTGTTGCCCTCTCGACTTGTTATGTTGAGTACAGCTGAAAGTCGACCTCCATATTCTGCATTGTAGGCCCCCTTTATCAATTCTGCTTCTTTAACTCCATCGACAATGAAGTTAGAAAATAAACCACCCAAGTGAGATGGATTGTAAACAGTGATCCCGTCTAGCATTATCAGGTTTTGATCGGTATTCCCACCACGAATTACTAAGCCTGTGCTAAATTCAGAAGTTGTTAAGACACCAGGCAATGCTTGTATCGTTCTAAATAGATCTGGCTCTGCTAAAGCAGGCGCTGCTTTCATCATCCTGGGGCTTAGGTTTATCTTACTAGGCTGAATATTATTTCTACGTTGCAATTTTTCGGCTGTGACTTCAATTTCTGTTAATTGTACAAGCTGTTCAACTAAATTAATATTAATTTTTTTTGATTCATTATCACCTAAAGTCGTTTTCTGCTTAAACATATCAAACCCAATATAGGACACCATAATAGTATAGTTACCCGAGACAATGTCCTGAATAATGTAATAGCCGTTGATATCTGTTGCCATACCTTGTCCTGTCTCTCGTAAAAATACATTTGCTCCAATTAGCGATTCTCCCGAAGAAGAATCAGAAACAAAGCCTGAGATGATAGATGTTTGGGCTTTTAAAATTGAAAGAATTATAAAAGAGAATATGAGATTACGTTTCATTTAATATTTACCTAAATTTTCAGAAATATATCCAATAGAGAAGTTGTACAGATTAAGAACTAAACGAGATATAATTGATTTGTTATTAACCCATCCACTCTAAAAGATGGCACAAGTGCTGTTCCCCTAATTAGATGAACTTTCATATTTTCACCTTTTCAGTCTTTAAAATATATTTTTCTAAAACTAAATATCCAACGGGGACTAATAATAATGTAATTACTGTTGCAAAAATCACTCCAAAGCTAAGTGAGACGGCCATTGGAATCATGAATTTTGCTTGAGTGCTTTTTTCAAATAACAGAGGAACAAGGCCTACAAATGTGGTGAGAGAAGTTAAAAATATTGGCCTAAACCTTCTGGGGCCAGCTTCTAAAACAGCATCCATAATAGTATTCCCTTCGCTTCGATATCGATTAATAAAATCAACCATTACAAGGCTGTCATTTACAACAACTCCAGTAAGAGCGACAACCCCCATAAGAGAAAGGACTGAGAAATTCAAACCCATTATAAGGTGCCCAAGCATGGCACCTGTTAATCCAAATGGTATGGAAGACATAACTAGAAGGGGTTGGAGGTATGACTTAAAAGGTATTGCAAGAAGCATATAAACGACAACCATAGCCAATAAAAAAATTTTACCAATGGATTTTAAATTTTGGCCCTGCTCTTGTTGCTCACCTTCAAGACTATATGATATTGAATCATATTTTTTTAATATTTTTGGTAATATAGAATTAGTAACAGCGGCAATTACTTCATTTCCGGTTGTTACAGTTAAATCAACGTCTGCAGTTATATTTATTGCGCGTTTTCTGTTTTTACGCTGAATTGAAGATAGGCCTTCACCTATTTCTAATTTTGCAATTTGACGAACAGGTATTGTAGATCCATTTGGAGTTTTTATCATCATATTTTCTAAGTTAGAGATCGAGCTTCTTTCTTCTTGGGGATATCGAAGCATTACCTTCACCTCATCTCGACCACGCTGAATACTTTGAACTTCTAAGCCATAAAATGCCTGCTGAACCTGACCTCCGAGCATCATCATATTTATACCATAATTTGCTGCGGCAGGAAGAAGCTTTAAACTAATCTCTTCTTTACCAATATTAAAATTATCCTTTACATCGAATACGCCAGGGAATAAAACCAACTCCCTTTTTAATTCATCTTTTGCTTCCAAAAGGTCATCCATATACTTACTTGAAAGTTGGACATTCACTGGATCTCCAGCTGAAAATAAGCTTGAGAAAAAGCCAACTTCTTTTACACCTGGGACTGATGGCATTAGCTTACGCCAGCGTCGAACAATTTCCTCTGTTCCAATAACTCTCTCTTCCCCCGGGATTAACTCCAAGGCAACCTCTGCTAAGTGAGGCCCGCCATAAGAAGCGTTAAGATTACCTGGGCCTCGAGATGTTTTAGTTTTCATGGGCTGAAATCCAATAGTGGATAGTCTGTTTTTTATAATCGGACTTCCGGGAAACTCTTGATTTAAGCGCTCTTCAAGAGTTTTAGCTGCAGCCTCAAGTTTGAGATACCCCTCCCGAGTAATTTCTATCGAGGTTCCGGGTGGGTACTCGATAGTCCCAATGGCTAAATCGGCTTCAATGGGAGGGAAAAAAGAAAACTTAATTATACCCCCACCAATTATACCAATGGTTAAAATAAATATTGAGGCAGCAACACATAAAAATGTAAAAGGCCTGTTTAATGATTTAAGCAAAACCGGCTTATAATAAGAATCAATAAAAAAGGACAACTTATCTTTTATTTTAGTTTGAAAATTATCCCATTTATCAGAGATAGATCTAATCCAAGGCGTTTTTGACTTTTCATTTGAGCTATGTGCCAAGTGAGCAGGAAGAATCGTCAAGCTCTCAAATAAAGACCAGAATAAAACAGAAATTGTAATTAATGGGAAGATTCGCCATATCGATCCAATTGTTCCTTCTACAGCCAGCATAGGCGAAAAAGTTACCATTGTTGTCAACACAGCAAAGAAAACAGGTTTTGCAACTTGAGTTGCCCCTTTTATAGCGGCTTCTCTTGGCTCCATTCCTCGCTCACGAAATAATGTCACATTTTCACCAACAATAATTGCATCATCAACAACAATACCGAGAACGAGAATAAATGTAAATAAGGACAGCATATTTATAGAGACGCCTAATACTGGCATCAGCCAAAAACCACCCATAAAGGAAATAGGAATCCCAAGTGAAACCCAAAAAGCAAGCTTTGGTTTTAAAAATAGAGCTAGAACAATAACAACGAGCAGTAGTCCAAAATAAGCATTTTTAACCATTGTGTCGATTCTTCCAACAAGAAGCCTGGACTCGTCATCCCAAGCTGCAATACTAACACCTTCGGGAAGACTTTTTTGTTTTATTTCTACATATTCTTTTATTTGAGATGCGATATCTATTGCATTTTGTTCTCCAACTCGATAAATCGTAATTAGGTTTGTAGGTTGGCTATTAAATAAAAACTCTAAGTCATAATCAATTGAAAAAGTTTCGTTTATTTCACTAATTTCGCCTAATCGCACGATAGAACCTGATGGGTCTGATATTACAGGAATTGATGAAAAATAATCAGCAGTGTATCCTTGCCCTTGGGCTCTTATTAAAATTTCTCCATCTACATTTTCAATACTACCACTCGGAATATCAATTGATAAACTTTGAATAGCTGATGAGATTTGGTTAAAAGTCAGATTATATTTTCTAAGCGTTATTTCACTAATCTCAATCGAAATCTCTTTATCTTTTTTAGCAACAATTGATGTGTAGGTTATTCCGGGTAGAGCGTCAATATCGTCTTTAACTTCATCTGTAAGAGTTGCGCGGGTGAACTCGTCTATTTCGCCACTAACTGCAACACTAATTGTTGCATTTATAGCTATAAACTGTTTTGTTGTTGGGCGCTCCATGCCCTCTGGAAAATTATCGATAATGTCTACAGCCGCTTTTACGCGGTCGAGCATCTCAGTAACATCTTGACCCGATAAGATTTCAACATTTACGCTTCCAACATTTTCAGAGGCTGTAGATGTTATCTTTTTCACACCATCAAGCCCCTGAAGTCTTTCTTCAATCTTAATACATACAGCACTTTCTATATCTGCCGGAGTAGCTCCAGGGTAGATAGCGGTTACGTTAATAATGTCAACTTCAATATTGGGAAAAACTTCCATTTTTAAAAGAGGAATGGTTAAGGCTCCTGACAAAATAATAAAAACCATTATGAGGTTTGCGGCCACCCCATTGTCAATAAACCATCGTATTATACGTTCCATATGACTTCTATTGTAGCCCTAGAGTGACTTTAAGTCCATTAACTAAGGAAGAGACACGAGAAATAAGTAATCTGTCTCCCGGCTCAAAACCTTCTCCTATTAACGCAAACTCATCTTCGTTTCTTAGAACTTCAACTAATCTATTTTGCATTGACATCTGATTATCAACAACCCAGACACTTTCATTTCTAACAGAAGATCTAGGTAAAATAGAAATATTGGAAATATCAGTTCCGGAAATCTTTGCTTGAACAAATTGACCAACGGCTAATGGCGTAGTAAACATTTTTTTGTCTGAGTTATCAATCCTTGCAACCACAGCCATCATTCGAGTAACAGGGTCAATCTCAGCTTCTGTCCTAACAACTTTTGCTGGCCACTTATTCTTACCTTGAATGATAATTACGTCTAAGCGCTTTCTTTCTTCAATTTTTTGACCATTAAATTCTAGACCGCTATAGGGAACGTCCTGATCTGCAATCGGTAAGCGAACTTCATATGCATCTGTAGCGTATATATTCCCAACAGACGTTCCAGGAAACACTGTGGTTCCAATGTCGATTCCGCTGGTACGGACACGCCCATCAAAAGGTGCAATAAATATGGTTCGACTTAAGTTTCTTTTTGCTTGTTCAAGACTTGCTTTTGCAGCGGCATACGTTGCCTTAGCTTGTGCCATTTGAGGCTTTCTGAGTGCTAAATCGCTTCCTAACCCAGCCCCGACTCTTTTCCATTCTTTTTTTGCCAGCTCTGATTCTGCTTGCTCACGCTCTAAGTTAACTTTCGCGTTTAAAACCTGAGATTCAGCAGAGATTAACGCTAATTCATAATCTCGTTTATCTAAAACGACTAAGGTATCACCTTTTTTAAAGCTTGAGCCCGCTTCCATTTTTGGCGAAAGCCATTCAACTCTTGAACTCAACTCTGAAAGCAAAATTAGTTCAGACTCAGGTTGAACAATGCCCTGAGAAGAGATGGATGCTTTCACCGTCCTAGGCAAAATCATCATTGTTTTAACATAAGGTATGTTTTCTGTCTTTTCTTTAGCAACAGCTAGCGGTCTACCTTTTATTAAAATAACCGATATAGTTATGCTAAATACTAAAATTATTAATCCAATATACTTTTTCATCTTTTTTTTCTTTTAATTTGTATCCCCACCAAGGGCTAATATTAAAGACAAGCGATTTTCAATTCGTTGCCGACTAATAGCTAAATATTGAGAACGAATATCATTGTATTGTCTTTGAGTATTTAAAACGGACTCAAGAGTTGTTACCCCTTTATCATAGCGCTCTTTTGATAAATTATAGGCATCTGAAGAGTGCTGTACGGCATCGTTAATCGCCTCTTGCTGTATTAACAAAGACTTATCTAATTCTAAAAGTTGCTCTACTTCATAGAATGCGTTCAGTAGGCCTTTTAATAAATCTTTCTTAGATTTATTCTGCGCTGATTCTTGCCGGTCTGCCGCAGCTCTTAATCTCCCAGCATTAAAGATAGGAGCTGTTAAGCTATATCCCATATTCCAAATACCATAATCAGCATTAAAGAGATCTTCTAATTTTTGGGCTGATGTCCCGACAGAGCCGTTAAGTGAAATACCCGGCAATAAATTTCGCTTAGCTTGAGCTAATAGCAGCCCCTCTGATTCTGTTTTTAAAAATAGGCTCCTAATATCTGGACGCCGAGTTAATAAATCTGCAGGGATAACTGATTCTATATTAGGCAATGAAACAGGCAGGGCTTTCCCGGTAATTAAATTTCCTTTTGGATACTTACCGGAAAGAATCTCTAAACGACGATTTAAGCTTTTTAGTTGGAGCGATCTAGATTCAATTAAAACTTTTGAAGTTGAAACAGATGTCTCAGCAAGTCGATAGTCTAAACTGGACTTTAACCCTCTTTCATATCTATCTTTTACAAGGTCTCTTATTTCTAAAAAGCTATCATAAGATTCTTGTGCAATCATCATTTGCCCATAGGATTCAACTGCCTGAAAGTAGGATTGAGTTGCTCTAATAATGGCTGAAAACCCAATATATGATAGATCATAGCTGATAGCTTCATAATTTTTTTGAGCAGCTTTTCTTCCGTTTAAAAGCCTGCCCCAAATATCTAACTCCCATTGGAGACTTAACCCGAGCCTTGCAGTAGAATTTGCGTAACTGATTACTTCATTTAATGATTCAGAGTCTTGAGAAGAGCTATCTTCTTGTCCTGACTCAGAACCTAGAAAACTACCGATTGCCCCAAAACCCGACAAATTTTGAACACTCGTGTCTGCGCTGACACTTCCATTTAGAGAAGGGAAAATTCCCGCGCTGTTAATTTTTGAACTCTGATATGCAATATTTTTATTATCTATAATTGACTGCAGATCAGGGCTGTTTTTTTGAAAATCAGAAATAAAACTTTCTAAGTCTTCATCATCAAAAACCTCCCACCACTTGCCAGTGACTTTTTCACTGCTGGGTATTGAAGTTTCCCATATTTCAGGCATTTGGACATTGATGTTTTCTATCTTTACCAATGTATTGCTGGCACATCCAGAGAGAAGCGTTATGAATAAAACAACAACCATTTTCATTTTACTTTTAATTATAAGACAAATTTTATACATTTTCTAAATTTGATATAATCCGAGTTAATACATCTTTAAAAATTTCAATATCTGTTTCGGGTATATTACGGGAAACTTCTTTTTTTGTTTTGGTCATTATGGGGAGGACATCGTTAAATAATTGTTTACCAGCGCGAGTTAAAATGATCCGGTTTATTCTCTGGTCTAGTTGATCAGGGACCCTAACTACTAAGTTTTTTTTCTCGAGGGTATTAACGATCCTTGTAATGCTTGTTTTATCTTTAAAACAAAAATCACTCAATAATTTTTGAGAGGCATCACCATGATAATGTATTGGACCTAAAACCATCCATTGATCGAGTGAAATATCTAGACCCGCTTCATGGGCGTTTTGAACAAACCTTCTTGTAATCATATTATGGACCGAACCAATAAGTTTTCCCATATTCATATGAAATTGAAGTGAATTTTTATTTTCCATTAGTTGAATATACAACTATTATTTAGTTGAATATTCAACTAAAATTAAAATAAATTAAAATAAATCCGGATCAAATTATAAGCGATTTGAGCGATATTAGGTATTGTAAATATTTTACTAAATATATAAGTGGTATAGGTTTATAATTTTATTTAGTTGACGATGCAACTAAGTTTTTTTTTAAAATTAGATATAATTTTAAAAATTATTAATAGGCCATAGATAAGACAAGTCAGGCGATTCACTCCACCCGTACTTTTCATAATATAGTTCGTCTTTCCTTTTAAGGTTGGAGCGATGAGATGCATGAAATTTTTTGAGACCCAACCAAATTGGCATTTGAACATTCTTTTCAATTTTATATAATGGCATAGTATTCTTGTATCCTCTTCTTACCCATTCATCAATCATGGTATTTATATATAACTTAAGCGCATCTGGATAAGGTTTCCACATTAAGGTTGCTGGATGGTTTAACCAGCCTTTATATGGTTTACCATTTAAAGATTTTTCTCCCAATATTGCTTTTAAAATTTGAGCACCCTCAACACGTTGCTTACCCAATCTACGGTAATCTAAACATTCTGCGGATTGCTTAAAATCGGGGTAAGGTAAAAAGGTCTGCAATTTAATCCCTTAAATAGCTTAACGATTCTGGGGAAAATGAAATCGGATTTATATTAAGCAATTTAAAAACTTCCCCCGAATCGCAAACATTACCTTCAAGTAACATCGTTATTTGATCCTTAGTAACTGGGAACCATTGAAACCGATCGAATAAGAATGCGAATCCTTGTATGATGATGGCTGGTGCAGGAATGGTCCATTTATTTTTGCCATATGCACTTGAAATAATTTTAATTATATCTTGCCAATAATAGGTATCACCGCCAAGACAGTATGTTTTTTTTACTAAACTCATCTCTTTGATAGATTTTACGAAAATAGAAGCCACATCCTTAATGTGGATAGGTGACATGGCAAAGTCCCCTGCTTTTAATGAATTGAATCCTTTATGAAAATTTGGCGCAGGAAAAGGAAGGTTTAACATATCTTTTTTTAATTGGGTACAGAATTCCGGACGGTCATTACCACGGGGGTCTCCAAAAATCAACGATGGCCTAAAAATCGTATAGTCTAAATCTGCAAACTTTAAATATTCTTCAGAATTGTATTTTGTACTTTGATAGCCGGTTCCATTCATTTTTGCACCATTGGCACTCATTAGAATGAAACGATTAATGCCTTTTTCTTTTGCAGCATCAATACATCGCTTGGCACCATTAAAATGCAAATTTTCATAGGTGATGCCGCGATTAGGAAATTCACGGATAATTCCTATAGCGTAGATTACAGCACCACAACCATCCAGAGTTTTATTTATCGCAATTTCATCATCAATATCTCCTTTAATTATCCGACATTTCTCCTTTTGAAGCAATTTATTCTCAGACCCTTCACGAACCATTAAGTTTGCTTCCATGCCTTGAGAAATCAATTCATCTACAATATAAGATCCTACAAATCCTGTAGCACCAAATAAAGCAACTTTCATGATTGGGCCATCCTTTCAGTCGATATTTTTATAATTCCAAAATAATTCTGGACTACGGTTTTACGATGCTCAAAAATTTTCTCCAAATCTTTTCGTACCCAAATTGAATGGGCCAGTCTGCCCAACCATCCCAGTGGTAAAGAATATTTTACCTTGTCTATTATTTCAACTCCCCCATCAACGGATTGGAATGTATGTGTATGATGCCAAAATGTGTATGGACCTTTAATTTGTTGATCAACAAAACGAAAAGGAGGTTCATAATCCGAAATGAGAGTACGCCAATGAATTGGAATGCCAAATAAACGAATTGTATAATCAATAAGACTTCCCTTCCCCATCTTGATCGGGGTCGGAGTCAAAATGTTGAATGAGAGTGATGCCGGAGTAATCATTTCAAGATTCTCTGGTTTCGAAAAGAATTCAAAAACAACATCTAATGGTTTATTAATGTATTGTTTCGTACTAATCTCAAAAGTTTTCATGAATCCATTTCTACATTAAAATAGTTGAATAAATCGGCCATATTTTTTAATTCAATGGTAGTAGACCTATTTTCTTCAATTAATAAATGATTTCCGGAACCGCCAATAAGTATTTCAATATCCTTTTTATGACAAAATTGAATAAGTCGAGATATCTCTGAATTAAATTTATCTGCATCCAGCACATAATTTGAAGAAATGATCAAATGCGTTGGGTTCACAGCTTGTATTTTAGATTCTATTGCAGGGACCGGCACATTGGGACCTAGATTAGTAGAAGGAATATTTATTTCATCTAATATAGATTGAATCATGACCAATGGTATTTCATGTTCATCATTAGTCAGTGTCATACAAACAACTTTTTTGGGGATTTTTACATTATTTTTAGAGATTTCAGAATGAATTCGATACATGACATTCCTAATTGTTTCTGTCATAGTATGTTCATCTGCAATAGATAGTTTATTATTCGACCATAGATCCCCTACTCTATTCAAAACATTTAAAATCAATTCATCATAAATACGATAATGCGGTTCTCCTTTGATTAATAAAGAATTTATTACATCATGGATTGAATCAACACTTTGCTGAAGGCCTAATTGGAATAAATGGTTTCTTAAATATTTATAATCAATTCTATCAATTCGTTGAACAAGCTCTTTTTCGCCCTTATTCAGATATTGAATTATATTTACTCTTAAATTTTGATTGATTTTTTGCTTTAAAAAACCCTTCAAATGGGACAGAAGGAATTTCCGGTGTCCACCTACGGTTTGATAACAATCAAGTTTGCCACTATCAGTCCATCGTTTTATGGTTGAGACATTCACGCCCATAGCTGACGCAACTTCTTTAGAATTTAAATATTTCATGCTATTAATTTAAATAATTATTACAATATTTAAAATGCTAAAGTGAGCGTTATGGGCGATTATTTATTTAATTCTTTTATCATTCCACTAAATATTATTCCGTGAAACGGATAAACTGAAAACCAATACAGCCTTCCCCATAATCCCTTTGGACGGAATGTTGCTGTTTGGATTAACTGATTATTGGAAACTTTAAACTCTAACCAAGCGTCACCTGGTAATTTCATTTCGGCAAAAAGCAACAGACGACCTTCAGTCTTATTAGCATAAAGCACTCGCCAAAAATCTAATGTATCTCCAGTATATATTTCGGTTGGGTTTGTTCGCCCTCTTCTCAATCCCACCCCTCCAAATATTTTATCTAAAATACCACGTAACCGCCATAACCAATTCGCATAATACCAACCTGTATTACCACCGATTTGCCAAATTCGATCCAGAGTTCTACTTTTATTTTCAATGGATAATTCTCTCTTATCAATAAAACAGCCATGAAACGGAACATTTATGAAATCGGAAATCTTTGAATTGATTTGTCCGTTACTAAAGGAATCCTTCCAACTTGAAATAACATCATTTGATTCAATCTTTCTAAACGCAAGTTTTAACGACTGAAGATAAGATAAAGGCTCAATCTTTAAAATTTTGGTTAAATCATTATTTCGACAAATGATATTCACTTTCATGCTACCAACGAGTGAACGCGCAAGTCTGAAAGACGTAGATGTAATAAAGTATAACCAATAGGATGATAGTTTTGGTGTAAGTACTGGAACTACAAATATTTTGCGCCACAATTTCCTTTCACCAGCAAATTCAAGAAGCATTTGCTTGTATGACAAAACTTTTGGTCCACCAATGTCAAAATTCTGATTATACGTTATGGGATTTTTTAACACACCGGTTAAAAACTTTAATACATCAGAGATGCTGATGGGCTGACACTTCGTTTTCAGCCACTTTGGAGCAACCATAATGGGTAATTTCTCAACAAGATCCCTAATAATTTCAAAAGATGCACTACCGGAACCAATAATGATGCCAGATCTTAAGCTTGTAAAATTATATCTACCCTTTGCCAGTTCTTCTTCCACTGCTTTACGAGAAGCCAAATGTTTCGATAATATCTCTTCATTAATAATTCCACCTAAATAGATCACCTGATCTACACTTGTTTTTTCAAGAGCATTCCGAAAATTATTGGCACAATCTTTTTCAATTTCCTCGTAATCTTTTTCATGAGACATGGAATGAATTAGATAATAAGCCACATCAACATCAGATGGAATTGCATTCACACTACTTACATCTGAAAAATCAGTCTCGATAACTTTGATATTATCAACAAAGGATAATGGAATATTAAATCGATTTTTATCACGTACAGTACAAATGACTTGATGCCCGCTTTGTAGGAGAAGCGGTAAAAGGCGTTTCCCAATGTAGCCAGTGCCACCTGTTAAAAGAATTTTCAATCTAATTAAGAGCGTGAGTCAGAATTGTATTATTAATCATAACAACGGTATTGGTAGGTAGTGTATGTATAGTTCTGTTTTATACACACGTAGATAAATCAAAAGGGCTAGGGTCATTAAGAGAATCAAGGTTGTAGTTCTATAAAATATTTAGTTATGTATATAATATTCTTGAGATTTCCAATAATCCTACAAATAATCATACAGATTTTAAATATGAAGTATTAACTGATCGAGACATAGCATCAGATCCCTACAGGCATAACAAAATTGTTAGCTTGTTGGGGTCTAAGGAGGACTCTGCTATGTCGTCAACCAGTATAGATTCAATGTTATCAATATTCAATTTTAAGGATACCAAAATTTTATTTGATTTGAACTAATATTTCATTGTGGCGGAACGGCGGTAGTGCCCAGGGTGAATTATACTGCGCCACCATAAAATTGCCAATTTTACTCAAACTCAGTTCATTTATTCTCGTTTCAAGTTTTTTCTGGTAGTCGGCTACTCTGTCTTGGGTCGCCCAGCCACCGAATTGAATAACGGCAACTCGATTTAGAGATCTCTCTTCTAATTTTACATGATCCAAAATAGGTTGGGGCAACATGGACTTAGCATATTCTTTAGGCATCACAAACAGTATCTCGTGTTCTTCAAGATCTGTTGAAAGTTTTCGGGAAATAACTGGCGCCGTCATAGCAATGCTCATTTTTTTATCATTTCCACCAAAAATATAATTCGCAATACGGCGAAATCCTTCACTCTGCGCTGCTTCATAACTTTGATGAACATTGGTCTTAGCTATAACCATTGGTTTATATTCTCGTATCTCTACCTTACCATAGTTCTGAATTACTTTATAATCAGGTTTTTCAATAGCCATTATTGTGCTCACTCCGAAAATGTAAATAAGTATGTTTTTCATGTTGTTGTTGTTGTTGTTGTTGTTGTTGTTGTTGTTGTTGTTGTTGTTGTTGTTG
>JABMOV010000064.1 GCA_013203145.1 Fidelibacterota bacterium | reverse complement strand
TCAGATTCGCAACCAACGGTGAAAAGCAGCCCCATTATAATTAAAGTCATAAGACTTAGTTTTAACAAAGATTTCATAGTATCTCCTATTATTTGTTATTTTAAATTTTCTTTATTCATATGGATTAATCAATAATCTATTGAAAATAGAGTTCTTTCTTGCATAAATGCAAAGGGAAAATAAGATTAGAAAATCTTGATTAATGAAAACTGAAAATTCCGTTCTTCACCCATATTGCGCTCTAATTCCACATAATATTGCTGAAAAACATTCTCAACACGAAGACGAAACTCAAAGTGTTTAAACTCCCAAGACGCCCCACAATTCCAAACATTGACTGGAATTCTTTTATCGCGTCCAGTTGATGGATTCTCGTCGAATAATTTAGTTTTTTCCATTTTGCTCGTGTGTCTGGAATCAATCATAAGTGAAAAGGAATATATATTCAATATTGTCGTTTGGGTTATATGATGTCTATATCGATAAGATAATGTATCAATGGTTGTATCACCCGATCCAGTTTCAACTGGATTGAGATAAGTATAAGATCCTTGGAAATCTAATAACCCCTCAAATAATCGAAAACCGATTCCAGCATCTAATCCGGAAATAGTCGCATTTGTTACATTTTCAAAATGAATAACACCATATGAATCTGGAGTTGGTTCAATCATATCAATATAACGCGACGAATAACCTGCGACATCAATCTGGACAAAACTGACAACCGGATTGATATTAGTAAATTTCATGGTAAAACCAGTTTCAAAGGAAGTTGATGTTTCGGTTAAAAGATTTGGATTCGGCTCAACGACAAACACATTTAACTGGGATTGTGAAAAGAGTTCGGCAACGGTAGGGGACCGAAATCCTTTAGCCAGGGACGTCCTTAGGGACAACCATTTTTCAGGACGATAATTGATTGCGAGTTGTGGTACGAATTGCCCAGTATTTTTTTTACCATCTACTGAAAACAACTCGTATCGTCCACCCACCGACGTTGATAATCCGTGGCCGAATTTTCCTTGCATTAACCCATAAATGGCCTGAGTTGCCGTCGAATGAGTGCCGAATATGCTGGCATCGATAGTAGCATTTTGTATACTTGCACCACTCGTTACATGCCAGCGACGACTAATTTTTGTTCCACCCTGAAGTTCACCATAGACTTTTCGCTCATTAGAGTGATCATTATTTGTACCAATATTTTCCCAAAACACGTCATAGAACGCACTCTTAAAGTGCAGCACGGTGTAAGGAGACATCACAGCGCTTAATGTGGAATTAATATTGAGTTTTGTTCCATTTGCTTTATCATGTTCAGATCCGTAGGGCGCCTCGAAAGGATCAGCAGGGCTTTTCCATTGAGATTCTATTCCATTAAGCGTTGATATAAAGTTTCCGTAGATGGATGCACTATATTTATTTCTAAATTTCAATTTGGTTTTTGCAGTAAGATTCCAGCTTTCATCCCATCCTAGCTCTGTATAACCATCCGTTTGATATCTCTGTAACCGGAACCACGCACCATGAGGGCCAATTGGAAGTGAGCGAGTAATTTCCATCATATTGAAAAATCCTCGGGAATCGCGCCAATGCCATTGATCATATTTGGGGTGACTATACACGCCAGATAAAACCCGAAGGCGGGTTTCTGGTTTATCGGGAGCGTTTCGCGTAATGATGTTTACTACGCCGCCCATTGCGCCGGAACCGTACATGGCAGATCCGCCGGATTTCACAATTTCTACCCGATCAATTTCTGATGTGGGAACAACATTCCATGTAATATTTCCACTGGCACTGCCCATTAGAGGAAGACCATCTAACAATAATAATGACCTGCTCCCCGCCCCAAGAGTATAGCCGGACGCACCACGAATATTTAATTGATCTTTTACAATAGTGACACCAGGCTCATAAATCAAAATTTCTTCCAAAGAAACGACGTTCTTATCGGCTAATTTTCGGGCTGAAACAACACTTACCGAAAGTGGTAAATCCATGATATCCTGCTCAGACCTACTGGTCGTCACAACAATTTGTGCGGAACTAATTATATCACGTTTCAGGGAGGCACTAATAGTAACTGTTGGATTTTCATTTGAAAGCAAAAGATCCTTTTCATAGGATTCAAAACCGATCACGGAAATGGCGATACGATAGGAGCCGAATGGAATTTTCGATATTAAAAAAGCCCCATTTTCATCAGTTGCTGCACCCCAAAACGAATCCTTAATAAGCACATTTGCCCCGATCAAAGGATCTCCGGTTTCACGATTGGTTACTTCTCCTGTAACCATGCCATTGTCCTGACAAAAAACAAAGGATATAGCTGTAAATAATAGAAATTTAAATTTCATTCGAATAACAATTCTATTATCGGGACAGGAAAGATTGATCCATCTTTACCAATTGGAGCGGATTGGCGAACTATGCCAGTTACATCATTTGGATTCGGAAAAGTAAATATTGGTAAGTTTTCAAGCGCAAGAAACGAATCAATGTTAGCAATAATTAAAGCTGGTTCCAGTTTTATTCCCACAGGAACGAGACTGTTTGCACCTTTGGACAATTGAATAAAATAACGCAGTGTATCATTTTCTGGCTCAAGCACATCACTAAAATCAATAAAATTTTCAGCAAGATTATTTATGTCTAATTTTGACAGAGCAACAACCGTAATACCTTTTACACTATCCGGCCATTCGCCGGAAACAACCAACATTCCTTCAGCCCCAGATACAGGTTCAAGACTTTCTACAGCCTCACAGCTCATTATAAATAGAAACAACATGACAACACATGTAATCACCATGCTGATTTGAATGTGGGTTTTATCATTCATAATGAAAGTTAATTGAATCAAATGAAAATTCCTCGTAAGAGTTTTAGAAAGCCAATAAAACCGTTTTTCGTTCTAGAAACTCATCGTAAGATTTGCAGCCGAAAAAAAAGAAATTTCAATTATTTCAACCACAGACTAAAGGCAACCAGCACCGAATTTCGTGACAAAAACCTCTAATGTATCTGTTATAATTGGGGCCCAATGGGGCGATGAAGGCAAAGGCAAAATTACAGACGTCTTTGCTGGCGAAGCCGCGTATGTTGTAAGATTTCAAGGTGGAAATAACGCCGGGCATACTGTCATTGTCAACGGCAAAACATTCAAACTTCATCTCATTCCTTCTGGTGTAATATATGATACGCCAATTAGCGTAATTGGCAATGGTGTTGTTATTGATCCCAAAGCACTCATTGATGAAATCAATTATATTCGTAAAAAAGGCATTGAACCGCGCCTTATGGTTTCAGATCGTGCCCATGTAATATTTCCTTATCATATTGCCATGGATGATGCCCTCACAGGGCACCAGGGAGATCTTGCTGCTGGGAGCACAAAGCGCGGAATTGCTCCCGTATATGCTGACAAAATGTATCGTCACGGAATTCGAATGACAGACCTCCTAGAGCCGGATATTTTAAAAGAAAAACTTTCCACAGCCTATTCCTTTAATTGTCGGATTCTCAAAGCAATGGATTTTGAATTCAAAGAAACCCAGGAAAGTATCTTTGAAAAGTATCTGGAATATGGACAAACATTGAAATCCTATATCAATGATGTTTCGGTGGTGCTTTCACAAGCTGTAAAAGATGGAAAACCTATATTATTTGAAGGCGCACAGGGAATGAGCCTGGATGTTGATCATGGTATTTATCCCCATACTACGAGCAGCAATACAACGGCCGGACATATATCCGCTGGTACGGGAGTTTGTTACAGAAATATCCAACGCGTGATTGGGATTGCAAAAGCATATGTGAGTCGAGTTGGAATCAGCCCTTTTCCCACAGAATTACCTGAAAATGATGCAAAAGCCCTTCGTGATAAGGGTAATGAGTATGGTACAACAACTGGTCGTCCTCGCCGTGTGGGTTGGTTGGATCTAGTCCAATTACGGCAGGCGGTTCGCGTGAACGGCTTAACGGAGATAACCCTTACGAAATTGGACGTCCTAACGGGATTTAAAGAGCTTCCTGTTTGTACCGGATACAAAGTAGACGGACGAATTGTTACTGAAATGCCAGCCAGTTTATCTGCTTATCGTCAAGCAGAACCAATTTATGAAATCTTGCAAGGCTGGAATGAAACGCCTGACCTAGACGCAGGGTATGATGGACTCCCATCTGCCATGAAAACATATATATCTTATATTGAAAACGCAGTGGATTGTCCCATCTCGATTATTTCGGTTGGACCGCAACGCCACGAAACGATATTTAAACAGTAAACTGCCCGTGACGGTCGTTTTATTCGTTAAGCAACCAGATTATTTTTCCCGGATATCCCCATGACCATGACGAACGAAATTCTTGATTTTTCCGGTCTTTCACATGATGAAATTCGCACAAAATTAAATGAATATAACATTCCCCTTACGCCGGATGAAATTTTAAAGGTTCAAAATGACTTTTTAGGTCGCACACCAAGCCTGGCCGAATGTGTTCTGTTTTCCATTGAAGGCTCAGAGCACTGTTCATATAAAAGCAGTCGTTCCCATTTAAAACAATTTGTTACTGAAGGGCCCAATGTTGTTTTGGGCGCCAAAGAAGATGCCGGGGTTGTTGCTGTAGCCACAGATAATAATGGGCATCGCTGGTGCATTGTCATGAGTCACGAATCTCACAATCATCCATCTCAAATCGTTCCCTATGAAGGTGCTGCTACCGGAGTCGGTGGTAATGTCAGGGATGTCTGTTGCATGGGTGCGGAAGTCATTGCAGTGGCAGATGCACTTCGATTTGGCGATATAAAATCCAACAAAACGAAATGGATTCACGATGGTGTAGTCGATGGTATTGGAGGATATGGTAATCCGTTGGGGATTCCAAATATTGGTGGTGATTTATATTATCATCCTGGATACAACGACAATTGTCTCGTAAATGTTGTGACTTTGGGAATCGTTCGGGAAGATCGCATTTTTCATTCTTATGCACCTGAAAATGCAAACGGACATGACCTTATTTTGATTGGTAAACCCACTGACAATAGCGGGTTTGGCGGTGCCAGTTTTGCTTCCTTGGAACTTGAAGAAGAAAAGAAAGAACAAAACAAGGGCGCAGTACAGGAGCCAAATGCTTTTTTAGAAAGACACATCCTAAAAGCCACGAATGCGTTATTTAAAATGCTTAGCGATCGAGATGCTGTCAATCGCGTAGGTTTTAAAGATTTAGGTGCAGGTGGCGTTGCTTGTGCCAGTGTTGAATTAGCAGATACAGCTGGTTACGGCGCAGAAATATTTATGGAAAATGTCCATGTAAGCATGGAGAATCTTCACCCCTCCGTGACATTGTGTTCAGAAACGCAAGAACGATTTATGTGGGTCTCTCCACCAGATTTGACATACCTTATTGTGGATCATTACAATAAAACTTTCGATATGCCCGGAGTGTCGGAGTTGGCGCAAGCTCGTGTGATAGGGAAAATCACCAATGAGAAACAGTATGTGGTTCACGCAAATGGTGAATTGATAGTTAATGCTCCCGCCGAAGAAGTAACAAAAGGATTTTTATACAATCGACCCTTTAAAAAGCCTGAACGCAATTTCACTGAACCCAGTCTACCGGAACCAAAAAATTATAATGATATTTTATTGAAACTTTTATCCCATGAGAATATTGCATCGCGACTCCCGGTTTACGAAACCTATGACAAGCAGGTGCAAGGACGAACTTTGATTGAATCAGGAATGGCGGATGCCGGCGTTATGCTACCCTTTAACTCTGATGATTATCCTGAAGAAATTCGAAATGTTGGTATCGCGCTTTCCACTGATCATAACCCACGCTATGGCGAAATTGATCCATATTGGGCTGCGGTAAATGCGGTTGTTGAATCCATGCGGAACGTAGCTGCTGTAGGTGCCCACCCGGTTTCTATGACGGATTGCCTCTGCTTTGGAAATCCTGAAAAGCCCACCCAAATGTGGGAGTTCGTTGAAGCTGTTCGCGGTGTTGCAGAAACCTGTAAAAACATTCATTTATATAGACATGAAAATTCTCCCACACCCATAATAGCCGGGAACGTCAGCTTTTATAATGAATCAAAAAATGGGGCGATACCAGCAAGTCCAATTATCAGCTGTCTTGGATCAATGCCCGACGGAGAAAAATCTATTACGCAGGGGT
>JABMOV010000063.1 GCA_013203145.1 Fidelibacterota bacterium | reverse complement strand
TTAGAATTCGAAATTGAGGCCAAATTGGTGAGTAGGTTCAATGACAGAGTTGCTGCCAAAGGCATAATCAACACTTAAAGCTGATCCACCCATGTTCACTCGTACGCCACCTCCGGCTGTCATACCCTTGGTATCATGGTTTATATGACTGCCCATCCGAATAAATGCAAACTCTCCGTAGCCATATTCCAAACCCACACTTCCATGCATGATATAATCATTAGACTTGATACCATCCATTGCCAATGTTAACCGATGGATATCACTCTTAACAAATACACTCTCTTGTCCTATGATATCATTGGATAATCCTATGCGAAATGTCAATGGTAGTGGAAACTTCTCTGTTACCTTATGTAACTGACCATCAGGGTCAATGGAGTCAGGTACTGTCTCAACCAGGCCTTCTCCATGATACTGTACTTCAGGGCCAAAATTTGTTACGCTCATACCAAGCTTAAACCCATATAATCCTGTATCAAAATTTGAACCTATATCAAAGGCTACGCCTTGCATGTAAACAGTATAGATATCATCACGGATATAATTCAGACTCATACCTATCTTCAATCGATCCGTTAACTGACGTGCATATACAAATCGTAATGATTTTGACGATACATTAAACTTCTCTCCTGTGCCATCTGGATATATCTCATTGGTTACATCCATTGGACCTGAGTCTAGCCAGAATAAGTGTACAGCTATATAATCTGATCCAGTTAATCGTGCACCATACGCTAATACATTGTGACTAATTCCAACCATATACTCAGTATGAGAAAAATATGTTTCCATTCCCTTTATGTATCCTATGGAAGCCGGATTATAGGGTATCCCCGTTACACCTGTACCGATTGCAGTAAAGGCTCCGCCCAATCCTATCGCACGGGCTCCTGTCTCCAATTTAAGATAATTACCTGTTGATGTGGCAACCTTGGATACTATATCAGGAATATCAACGTATTGCCCAAATAAACTTCCACTCAAGAGTATTAATAATATTAGTCTAAGGTGTTTCTTTCGCATTATCGTACCACCGCAAATTTGCCCACATGTTTCTTGTCATCACTCTCTACTACATATATGTATAACCCAGGTGCTATCTCCTGATTGTTCTCACTTCGTAAGTCCCACCATAGGTTTCCATCATATTCATTATCATGAATTAAGGCTGCAACACGTTCGCCATAAACGGTAAATATCTGTATTCTACATTTTTGCGGAAGCCTTGTAAACCTTATACGACGTTGATTAGCTGTTTCATTAAACATTGAATGCACTATATACGGGTTAGGTACTACTGAAATGGAATCCAATTCAGTAGTAGTCACATTGTGAGATTTACCCAGCAATGACATATCAGCAATCCAACTATCACCATCAACAAATAATTTTTTTGTTTTAATAATAACTTCATCACCATCTTTCCAAGGATAATTTTGTTTCCATGGATTTTCGTTTATACCGTCTCCATCAGTGTCGATAAATTCTTGGGGAGTAAAGCTTCCATTTATATTTGTTGAAGCCTGCCAAACCATACCTTCATAAATAACACGATCACCTTCGTCAAAGTTAAATCCCGCAACCCAGAAAGTATCTAATGCTGGATATGCAGCTGTAAGATCAATGAGCATCCATAAATTATATGTTGTTTTTGACTGCAAAATGCCATTTATATCTAATGTATCTGTTCTGAATGTTAGTTTTTCATTGTATGTCCAATAACAATCGTATTCACCCATGTCAGACGTATTTGCAACATCATCGAAACCGTAGTCAGTATGATATATTCCAATTGGTTTACCAGTTGTCAGATTTGATATTTTGAAAGGTAGTTCCGCTTTCATTAATGGGACTGTACCAATACATCCATTTGGAGGTACAGTGGCCATTACTGTGTCAAGTACAGCACTAGAAAATTCAATTTTATAGTCAAACCCTGGTTTCAATTGGTATGCGTTAGAATTAAAATATTCCATTTCAAAGTCAATAGACCTTATAACGGAACTGTCAGCTGTCCACTCTAAATCAAAAATTGGTGTGTAATCTTCATCTAAATCTATAATGGATTGCGGAAGGTTTTCGAATTTGACACGGACACCGTCAAAAACAATGCTCCAAAAATTTAAAGGACCATTAGTTGGTTTTACAATAGCTTTATAATCTGGAACATAAATCGTTTGCCCGGTCATCTCCACTCCTGGCAAAGATAGTAATGTATCGATTTGTCCAGACGTAAGAGCTGATGAATCATATGGAACCATGTCTGTAGCTCTTTGCGTTATAGAATCATCAATGGCATAGACATACACATAGGGATCTTTATTTTCCATCTCTTCAACAGGAATTCCCGGCAACCATGCATTTACTTCAAATTTAACCAAATCTGGAAAAAGATCGTCTTTGTCTGCCACAAAATAATCAATGGGACCATTTCCCACATTGTTTTTAGCTGGTTTTAAAAAACCAGCAATATTGTCCGGGTTTGGGAATGTTATATTACTAGCATTATATCCTGGAATAATGGTGGCATAATTGATGTCATCCGAACTTGCACCTAAAGCGGACTCAAGACTTTTATAACCATTCCCAATTTCATCTACAACATAATGATCCGGGTTTGTCTTTGCCCATGTTGTATCCGCTATATAGATGCCATCTTCATCTTCATCATTATATTTAATTGTGAATGAATGAAGACCAATATCATATGCCGTTACCGTATATGTGTATTCGATACCATCAAAAACGTCTTCATCAATAAAGCCATTTTCAAGACCTGTATTTTCTCCTAAACTATAACGAGGATTATACGGGTCAGACCCTGTGTAACTTGTGTCGCGCTTTAAACCATTTCCACAGTCTAAAAATTGGTATATACAATAGTCTTCATCTTCATCCTTACTTAAATCAAATTGGGCATAAGGTATCCAACCAATAAAATTATCATCGTAGTCATATAATCTATCTTTTGCTCCACCCCAAGTTTCCCCTCTATCGGTACTGCGATACACGCGGTACCCTTCAAAATCTGCGTAACCCGTAGCACTGTCAATTGATGTTTGCGCAATATTGTCCCATGAAACAAATATTCTACCATGCTCAGCTGTTGCATATATTGAAGGTGTCAATGGACGTGACATTGTTGCCGGATCAATAATCGTTTGTGAAAATGAAACAGATAAAAGGGTAATTAAAATCAATTTTTTCATAAGAATAATTTGCCTTAGAATTCGAAATTGAGTCCAAATTGGTGAGTTGGTTCAATAGTTGAGTTATTTACAAAAGCATAATCAACACATAATGCTGATCCTCCCATGTTTACACGAACGCCACCTCCGGCTGCCATGCCCATTGTATCATGGTTTAAATGACTTCCGCAGCGGATAAACGCAAATTCACCATACCCATACTCTAGCCCTAAACTTCCATACATTACATAGTCATTAGACTTGATACCATCCATTGCTAACGTCAAACGGTGTATATCACTCTGGACAAACGCACTCTCTTTGCCAATGATATCATTTGCCACTGCCAATCGAAAGGTTAATGGCAATGGAAATTTCTTCGTTACTTTATGCAATTGCTTATCCGGGTCTGTCGTATCTGATACTATCTGAACTAATCCCTCTCCATGATATTGTACCTCTGGTCCAAAATTCGTAACACTCATCCCTAACTTAAATCCGAATAATCCCGTGTCAAAATTTGAACCTATATCATATGCTACACCCTGCATATATACCGTATATATATCATCGCGGATGTAGTTCAAACTCATCCCAATCTTTAAGCGGTCTGTTACACTACGTGCATATACAAACCTAAATGATTTTGACGATACATTGAATTTCTCACCTGTACCATCAGGATATAATTCTGTGGTCACATCCATAGGTCCTGAGTCTAACCAAAACATATGAAACCCTATATAATCCGAACCCGTTAATTGTGTTCCGTATGCCAATACATTATGACTGATTCCCACCATGTATTCCGTATGGGAAAAATATACCTCCATCCGATTAACAAAACCAATTGAGGCGGGATTATACGGCACTCCGGTAACTCCGGTACCCACCGCTCCAAATGCTCCACCCAAGCCTATTGCTCGGGCTCCTGTCTCCAATTTTAAATAATTGCCAGCCGATGTTGCTACCTTAGACACTACATCCGGTATATCCGGAGACTGACCCAATAGTATCCCCATAAATACACTGTATATTATTATTCTTCGGGATTGGCTCATCATCATCGTACCACCGCAAACTTTCCAACATGTTTCTTATCTCCACTCTCCACTACATATATATATAGTCCAGGAGATATCTCCTGATTGTTCTCCGTACGTAAATTCCAAAATACGGCACCTAACGTCGGATCATTATGTTTTACGGTATTAACATATTCGCCATTAACAGTATATATCTTAATTGTAGCCGATTCAGGAAGGTGAGTGAATCGAATTTTCCTCACAACTTCAGTCTCATTCATACGTGAGTGAACGATATATGGATTAGGAACTACTTTAACTTTTGAAAGATCGTTTTGTGGATATGGACCAGGATAAACCGTTACAAAATTAGGATCGAGAATTGTTGTCCCTTTTGAATTCTCGATAGATGCGTATCCATATGGTGAGGACCAGTGATCAGGGTTTGAGAATGACCATACGGTATCTGGATCAAAATGAGTTGTTCCAGTGGTATCATTTACTTGATTCCATGTCACTGTATAATCAGCCTCGACACCCATATCATATCCCGTAACCGAATAAGTATAAGCATATCCATCTGCTACATTTGTGTCTTCCCATCGATATTGGTATGATTCACCGTTGATCGTTGTATCAAAGCGAATCGCTTCAAAACCTGTATCTGTTCCCAAACTAAACCAGGGAGCATGTGAATCTGGACCAGATATATTACGACCACGGTTTTCACCAGAAATGCACTCATTATAATCATAAATACAATGCAAACTATCTTCCTCAGCTGAAAGATCAAACTGGGCAACCGATCTCCATCCTACCATTATATTTTTATTATCGAATACTCTTTTATCCGGAAATCCCCATGTAGAGCCCTGATCTGTGCTTTTATAAATTTTATAACCTTCGAAGTCTGTATATCCGGTAACAACATCTTTGGATTTCTCTGCCGCATCATCCCAATACAATGAAACCTTTCCAGAAGAAACCCTGGCTAAGACATTGGGTTTCGAAGGTGGTGTATAGCCCTGATAATGTGAGTTATACATAATTTGAGCAAATTTCGCATTTGCTTTTAAATCCTCTTCATTCTGTCCGAATATTACACAGAAAGAAAAGGGAACCTCTTTGCCAACAGGAAAATCAAATGGACCACTACTCATTATCAATACACAATCAAGTCCGTCCGGGGCAAAGTCTTCCAATCCTTCTAAAGAATCAAAATGAGGATTAAGATTCATATCTAAATCTGATTCTTCGTCTGGTGTATGAAAATGCCATGCTTTTTCGTTCTCTGTCAAATTGGTTGTGTCACCTGTAATGACTTTAAGTAAAATTTCCTCCTTATTAAGAGCCTGGGGTTTTCCCGGATCGCCCGCACAACAATTTCCATCGCTTTCACCGTTTACAACACCCGGTCTGTTATACCAATCAAACCAATGCCAATCTGTCATTTTTAATTTTTCACCAGGATATATGTCAATAATACCATCTAGATTCAAATCTATTTCAGTTGTTGCTAACGGTGAATCGAGTAACTGAGTCGCTACCATCCCCATATTTCTTACACGCCCGCTAACTCCATCTTTATCTTCAATAATCGCCATACTGACACGCAAGATTTGACCATTTACTTCTGCACATGGTTCAGTAGTATCAGTCAAACAATCATAATAGCGCATAAAATCATCAGGGTTTGTATGAACACCACCAAAATTTCCGTAAATATCCGCTGTTAATACATCAGCATCCATATAAAAGCCTAGAGACACTCCTTTATAATCAAATCCTTTACCTCGGTTTAATTTTGTTCCATCAGGCATGATCATCGCATCGTGAAAAACACCATCTTCATCTACCCAATCACCACTTTCGTTTCGAACACGAACAGTGACAAACATTATATCTTCGGCATAAGCTACACCGTATGAGTGCGCAGCAGACATGACCCGTAAACCCAAGGGATATCCGGTTTGTAAATACTCTGTATTTGTTGTATTCACAAGATTACCACGATGTGCCCAACGGTCATCGAACTCTAAATAAACATCTGTATCAGAGATAAATCTTCCAGGAACCTGCTCCCAACAATCAGGATCAGCACGATCACCATTACAACCTACTGGCCATTCTTCAGGATTCTCTCCCAGAAAATCTTCTGCCCACCAACCTGGCCAAAATGGTTCATCTAAACCGCTGACTTCATTAAATCTAACTGGCCACGTTTGAGAATAGTTACTGTGTGCTAAAAGTGGATACGGGTCATCGCTTTCAACAAAAATAGTTTCACCAAAAATATCACTTGCCGATACTTCAGTATTATGAGTGAACTCCCGAGCTTTAGTTGAAGCCTGCCAATCTGAATTAACACTTGGATCTAACCGCGTGAACCAAGATTCTTGAGCTGTAGCTCCATAGAACACATAATTATCATCTGCAGTCCACTCTTCCCTATCTGGACCATAGTCATACATATCAAATTCATCGGCTCGTTCTTTTAACGCAGGTCGAAACCCCCACGGATACATTAATCCGATTCTTGAAGCAGATTTGTTGGGATCTTTCATACCTGATTCTGAAAAAACTACTCCCAAATAAATTATACCATTTCCATTGTCAACACCCCATTGATACATATCATCAATTTCTGTCATAGATGCTACTTGGGTACCGGTTATACCGCGATCATTTTCATACTCAAACACTATACCAACAAAGGTAGTATCTGAACCAACAAACCAGGCATCATAAGCATCTTCCGAACCAAAGATTTTAATAATTGAATTATTGGGTCCAGTGTTTTCTTGAATTTCTTCCCATAGAAATTTGCTGGAATAAACTTGTCCGGGAACTCCCGCTACAAATCCCACAGCAGGTAGATAGGTGTAATCACCCCATAATCCTGCCGGATGCACAGCCCAATCAATATAATTGCCATGATTCCCAATTGCATTTTTTACTTTTCCTTGCAGTAGATATCCATGTGCGCGATCATTCATTGGATTGGTCGGATAGGGATAGTCACCAATTCTAGATGCACTAGAGGGATATTCTGGTAATTCAACATAATTTTTTGGTTCCTTCGGTTCAGAACCAATAAGGATTGAAACAATTAAGGCAAATAATAAAAGTTTATTCATAAATATACCTACTTAAAGTCCACGCGTACAAAGAAATTAAACTCTCGAGGATTACTATACATCCATGGATTATCATAATAGGAAGCCGATCTTGTATGATCTGTACTTGTTATACCGACTTCATCAGTATAGTATTCTCCAGGAGTATCTGCTGTACCGGTAAGCGGGTACACATCTATTTCATTTATTGTATTAAATACATTAAACACATTCAACCCCATTGAAACTTTAAAATTGTTGATTAAAAATCCCTTGGAAAACATCATATTTGCCTGTTTAAATGCAGGCGATCGCTTCGTGTTTTTATTTTTCGTGTCTTCTTCCGGTTTATCTCCATTCCAAATCATTGGGGTGTACGGGTATCCTGACTGATAAAATACATTCATACCGGCAGTGATTTTGAAAGGTAATAGCGTATATATTGATGCTGCAAAATCATGCGGTCGGTCATAGGGCATTAAGTATTCCTGGCTTGGTGCATCATTATATTCGAGACTCAAACTTTTAGTATCATACTCACTATTGCCTTTTGCAACAGAATAAGTATACTGGATCATTGTATTTATCAGTTGTCCACGATTTTCTAAAGTAAAATCGATTCCTTTTGCACTTCCATAATCCTGATTGTCAGCCACCTGATATTCATAGACACCAGATTTCTCATATTTATATGTGACCATTTGATCCATATTCTTAACCCACCCCATAAGCGAGAAAGCCCAATGACGAGTAAATTGCACGTTAAACCCAAATTCATACGATTGATTTCTTGAAGCGTTCATTGTAGCATTTCCTAGAGCACCATTACTGCTTTCAAACAGTTCTTCAGGATTTTGCAGTCGATTCGTATTCAGATATACATTTTGGTAGATCGGTGTTTGATAGTACAAACCGTAGCTAAATACGAAGGTTGCCTGATCTGTGATAACATGGCTAATGCCCAATCTGGGGCTGATTTTATAAAACCATTGAGATGGATAGAAAAATATCCGCTGCACATTTGCAGCATATCCACCTAGATCGCTTACTGATTCACCAGAATCCCATTTTTCATTGCCGTTTAAATCTTCATAATACCATGGTTTCTCTGGCGAAAACGCACCGATAGAATCAGACCAAATTCTAGTATTGTAATTTACTGCATCAATTCTTATACCAGCATTTATAACCATCCATGGCACTTCATACGTGTTTTGAAAATAGGCTCCAATTTCTTCAGGTTCTCTAAAATCATCCCACTTTCCGTTATCATTTGCATCGTCGAATTCTTCACCCGAATCCCATTTACCATTATTCTCTCCAAAATCGGGTCCCGGATATTCATCATCGGTTCGAGATAATCCATCGGGACCGGTGTCTTTCCAGTATTCCGCAAATGATTGAATTATGGCATCCTCTGACCATGGACTGGTTACTTCAAAGAAATTTAATTTATGAGATTTATAGTCAAGTCCAGACCTTAGTCTCCATTCATCAGTTATTTGTTTGGTGATGTCAAACCTAAATTCATTTGTGATTGCAGTTGATGTTCCATAAAACCGATCATGACCACCAAATGCACGTCCCTCATCCCATTCACTTATTCCTGGCATGTAATATTCAGGATCTGTCGGTCTCCCAAAATATCTTGGGCCGTAATTTGTTCCATATAATCGACCCCACGAAGGATCTTGTTCATATTGTAGGTCAACATGATGGTAATCAAAAAATAAATCTTCATTGTATTCGTACATTTGTGGAAGTAGCCAATAGCTACCATTACGATAATACGCTTCTTCAACGAATTCCGGACCGTCCCAGCTCCCGTCGCCTTCTCCGCTAATATCCTCAAAACTCTCACCTGCGTCCCACAATCCATTTGCATTTTGATCAACGAATGGTTCGCCCGAATCATAAGTGCCGTTTCTATCTAAATATGGCTCTCCTTCATCGCGCAATCCATTTCCATTTCTATCTTCAAATTCTTCTGCTGTTTCCCAATTGTATATACCGGGGGTTGATCCAAAATACCAGCCAGATTTATCATCACGTTTATTGTAAAATAGTGTATCACCATTTTGAGATACCTGGTAAGGAATGACCAGTGGATTATAGGGATCAGATATGTTTTTCCCGGGACCCGCTTCGTATCGCCATTCATACCAGTCAGGATATCCATCGCCATCACTATCCTGCCATCTTACTCCTTGAAACTGTTCTTGAACAAAATATGAGTATCTAAACGTGTAAAATAATTTACTGGTTAAGGAATGATTAACTTCCAGAGTATATCGTTTTGTATCTCTAAATAATTCATTCTGTCCCTCATCCCAATACAAAAATTGAGTTTTAAATCCTTTTCTATGAGCATTTACATCCCAATAGGAAAAATTAATTCTTAGACGATTCGAATGCTTATAGGCTAATTTTGTAAAAATGTCAAAAGTCTTATCAAATCCAAACCCTCGAAACCCTGCAACATTATCCCAAGGCTGAACCAAGTTTGCTTTGTTAATATTATTAAACGGATCATCTTCTCGTTCTTTGTACGCGATGTCGTCAAACTTATAAACGCGATAATTTTCATGATTTGTCATTTGTCCCGAGACCCAATATGTCAATTTTTCTAAAAATGGAACAGGTCCACCCAGACCAAATGTATAATCATTATATCCGCGTAATTCATCATATACATTGCCAAGACTAGCGCCTACAAGGCTGGTCTCATACTTAAACTTATACTTCAATTCATTGGTCCCTGTAGCCGTGTGCATATTTGAGACAGCTGACATTGCATCGCCATATTCAGCGTTAAATCCTCCCGGCTGCCAATCAAATTCATTAACGGCAAATAGGTTTAATCTGGTTCCATTTCCTATACCACCAAATATTGGATTACGAATATAAAGACCATCAATCATATAAGCGATTTCACCTGCTCTTCCGCCTCTCACATGTATTTCCTCCAGACCTCTTTCTTCATGGTCTGGTATACCTGTGGTCATGCTTTCTACTCTAACAACGCCTGATTGAAGAGAATACAATTCTGTCAAATTCCGAATCGGTAAAGACTCGATTTCTTCTCTTCCAATATTAATAGTTTTCGAAGTTTCTCCCTTATCAACAAGTGGCCTTTCCCTGATAACCTCCACTACCGCACTCTCAATTGGAGCAATTGGAAGTTTGAAATTCAACCATACCGTTTTATCCATCAGGATTTCAACATCTGAACGATTCTGTTTTTCATATCCCATCATTCTAACCTGGACATCATAAACACCAACTGGGATATTGATGATAATATAATTTCCTTCAATATCCGCAATCGCGCCTATTTCCAATGCAGGGATAAAAATTTGTGCACCAGGCAGAGGTTCACCATTTATATCGGTGATTTTACCTCGGATTGTACCGTCTGTTCCAGCATACAATAACCCAATACAGAAAAAAATGGTCAATACTATTTTATTTATTAATTCTTTCAATTTCATTGTATCCCTGTTATGCTATTCAGGTAGTTCTACTCGTTGGAAACCGTAGACATGGTTTATTAGATACGGATCATTTTCCATCTCAGAAATATTACCCAGCTCATTGAGTTTTTTATAATGTTTATTCGATAAAAATCTTCCCAGTCTATTACCGGCAAAGCTTGTAAATTCACCTAATTCCCATTTTGAAACACCATACCAGATTTCTTCATCCTCACCAAACTCTTCTGTCCACCTTATATATAATTCATCTTGAACAATTCCCATATCACGGGATAACCATGTAATCCCACGTATCCCAAATTCAACAGCATTTCCCACTAATGTCATGGTCGTGGTTCTTGTTATTTTAAAGCAATCATATAAAGTCGTATCTACTGCCGGACATTCAGACGGATCTGCTACCATAAGGTTTTCATTGGCCAGACAGATAATGGACGAATCAGTTTCACTGTACTTTACACGCCTTGCAGGAACAGTAATTGCATCAGTTTCTACTGTAAATCTCTTTTCCATTTTATAAATTGCAACCGAGGTCGTGTCATAATAATCCTCTTCGATAATTTCCCCATCGCGTAAGCGACCATTCACGGTATAATACAAAACCTCATCAACAATATCATTAGATACCCAGAAATTCGTCACAAATCCTTCAGGCACAAAGTATGTTGGATGCACAAGCTGGTATATATGTTCATTTTCTTTGAACAACAAATAGTCATAATAACGATTATTATAAGAATCTGACCACTCCGTTTTTGTAATAAAATAATCACCTCCATTATTGGAAGGTAAGTGCTCGATAACCTTATTTGTATATAATGTTACCGTCGAATCCAGATCATCAGTAAAGCGATTCTGTTCATCCTGAATTGTAACAATCTCAATAATATTTGAATGTATATTACCCCAATGATCTACCAGGGAATCTCCAGGTTCTATATGAGCCAGGACTCTTGGATTATTTAAATCCTCCCACGATATAAGTATTACGTTAGGTTTTGGTGATAAAACAAACAATTCGTTTGGATCTGCCTCGCCATCCTCATCTATATCAGTATATCTTTCAGGAATAGTTGTAGTTGTCGGAGCATTTTCTTCGAATTCTATAAATGGCTCGCCAATATCATAACGACCATTACCTTCCAAAGTGTCAAGCGAATTTGGTAATCCATCTAGTCCATAATCAAAATAGGTCTCAGCAGTATCCCTCACACCATTGCAATTTCGATCTTCAAAAGGTTCATCTACCTGATACCCGAATTGACCATTATTTTCAAAATATGCTTCAGCGGGATCCCATACGCCATTGCCATTATCTACATACCCAGCATTATCCCATCGACCATTGTCATTACAATCTGTATTAATTCTATACATCAATAATTCATTATTCAGTTGGCTTCTCTCATATTCAAAAACATGCGTAAAAGGTATCTGTGATGTAGAATAAAAATAACTGGTATCCACCCACTCCGATTGATCAACAAACATGACACCTTCCGAAATTAATGGAGTATCAACAACTGCCTCATAGGATATTGAGATTAATGAATCCAAATAGGGCATGAAAATGGAATGCTGCTGAGTGTCTGAAACCCTTGTTTCGTATCGTTGTTCATCCAAAGTTACATTTGAATCCCATTCCAATACCTGTACGTTTGTATACGCTGATGAAAGAATTTCTAGAGTATCCTCCAAAATCGTTTCTGTTTCGGGCAGTGTATCTATTGAAGTCCTCTGGGTATAAAAATAATCACTTGGATTTATCTTAGCTAAATATTCTGGAAAATTTTTAAAGATTAATTTATTTGGTTCCCGACCGTACAATTCTAAAAATTGATGATAATCCAAGTTAATATTTGTATTATCATACAAATAAAACTCAGCGTAAATATTATCATTAAAATTATAAAAATACGAACTTATATCACCCTCAGACCCGTTACCAATAGATGTCTCTGATAGTGTATTTGTTAGTTTTATTGCATCATCAGTTTGTTCAACTGATTCTTCACAAGCAAATAAGGTGAGTAAAATCACCATTGCATAATGGGTTGTGTGTGATAATTTAAGTGGCATGTTTTTTCGCAGATTTTTGAAAAAGAATGGCGAAAATATACATCTTCACACCCGCTTAATAAATAGAATAATTAAATGATTATGAAACATTTTTCCAAAAATACCATTTTAGTGACATTTTTTTTCATTCAAATAATTTTTGCAGTCGATGCGTCACCGGAGCTAATCACTTATACTCATCCCGACGGGAATACCTTCTCAGGATTTAACCGTGGCGATGAATGGGCTGGCTGGCACGAAACTTCTTCTGGTTGGCCAATTGCTCAAAACAGCAATGATTGGTGGGTATATGAAGAAAGTTCT
>JABMOV010000008.1 GCA_013203145.1 Fidelibacterota bacterium | reverse complement strand
TGCCCCGCCCCCATATTCTGTACCAGTTATAATGACAGAAATTGTTCTATTCACTCCGTTAATTCCAGTGTTTTTATAGACTTTTGTAGCTTACTTTCCTTACGATATTGAGTTGCAAAATCATGAGGACTTTGATTGTTTAAAGAACTATGTGGTCGTTCCATATTGTAATCTAATTTCCAAAGATTTAATTCTGTTTCAACTTCATCCATCGTTGTAAACCAATGCAAGTTTAAACATTCTTGGCGAACTCTACCGTTAAAAGATTCAATATAGGCATTATCTGTGGGTTTTCCAGGTCTTGAGAAGTCAAGTCTTACTCCTTTAAACCAGGCCCATTGATCCATTGCTCGTGATGTAAACTCACTCCCGTTGTCACAATGGATATACTTGGGAGGGTCTCTTTCCTCAACAATATTATTCAAAACGTTTACAACATCACTTCCCTTAATACTCTTACCAGAGATCAAGGCTAAGCATTCACGGCTATAAATGTCTATTATTGTCAGGATTCTAAATCGTCTTCCATTAACTAATTGATCTGATAGAAAATCCATTGTCCAACTGTCACCAATTCCTTTTGCTTTTTCCCTAATATGTCTTGCTGCTAATGCCTTGTGTCGCTTGGGCTTTCTTCGTTTTAATGCCAATCCCTCTTCACTATAAATCCGATATACTCGTTTATGATTTATTATCCAGCCTTCACGTTGCAGTAATATGTGTAATCGTCTATATCCATAACTCACACGTGTATAGGCTATATCCCTGAGACGTATCCTAAGCTCATCTTGCCTGTCCTTTTTTGATCGATAATGGAAGGATGATCTGGGTGCTTTCAGTACATCACATGCACGTCGTATACTGACTTCATAACACCCATTGAGATATTCAACCTTTTCTCGACGGTGGACAGGCTTTAGAACTTTTTTCTGAGAACATCCTGTAGCATAGCTTTATCCAAAGACAGATCAGCAACTAAATTTTTTAGCTTCCTGTTTTCTTCCTCAAGCTGTTTCAGTCGCTTCAACTCGGCTACCCCCATACCATTGTACTTTTTCTTCCAACGATAAAAGGTGACCTCACTGATCCCAACTTTTCTGCACAAATCAGCGGTTGATACGCCATTCTCACTTTGATTTAAAATTGATACAATCTGATCCTCTGTATATCGACTCTTCCTCATACTTGCTCCTACTTGATTATGATAATATTATAAAAATACTGTCATTATCAATGGTCCAATTTCTGGGGGGCAGGTCACTGTCCCGCAAGGTAGCTATGCGCTAAGCATATTGTTAGTGGTTATAATATATTTCGCCATCATATATGAGTGCTTTGATAAGCGAATTGCCATGTTTATCTATAGCTACTTTCACATCTAAATTTCCAATCTTTCGTTCAATTTCTTTTCCAGTTCCCTGACGGACAAAATAAGTTTCAATTCCGTACTCGGAATTCAATATCTTGTCATTCGAACTAGTTACAGTGCCACTAATAAATATTCCTTCTTCAAAAACACTTCTTGAAATTTGAATTGGTCTGGCGTATTTCGAACTAGTATCAAGTTTCAGATAAATTTGATCATCCTTTTTATATGGTTCCTCTTCGGTCAAAATAGAATCAATACTAATCCTGTTTATATCATATCTTAGCATTACATAATCACCACGGAATAAATCACGCGGATCTACAGGTACCGTTCTCAACATAACTTCTGTACCCATCTGTAGAGTATACTGTTTTAAGAGAATAAAACCTATTAGTACCACACTCCAAAAAATGATAATAGCGATTACGGACTTCTTTTTAATCATCGGTTTGAATTATGGTATTCTCTTTATGGAAGCTTTCTCGTATTTTTCTTCTCTTCTTTTCAAATAATATGGAGCCAACCAGAAGTGCAATTCCAAACACCAACCATATGATTCCATTATCCAGCAGGTTTGAGAAAATATCAAAGAATTTAAATATTAAGAAAAAGAATGTGCTAACAGACGCAATGTTCACAAGTTTCATGTCCCTTCGATTGTAACCAATACGGAATAGAACAATTATTAATCCTACAAACAAAAAATTAAAGAGCAGCCAAAACACTCTATAATATTGCTCAAACTGGATTGCCATATTTAATGCAAAGATCACTGTCAGAATGGCCAATGCTATTGTATTCTCTAGTAAATTGGAGTCTGATTTTGATGGGTTGAACTTTAAATTGATTCCAAGCATAACAACAATGAATCCATAGATAACACTAATCATCATTGGATTAGCGGTTAATTCTGAACTTATTTTCTCTAGACCTTCGAAAGAGAATCTGAACGTAAACGCAAATAATATGCAAATGACTAAATAAATTCCTATGAGCCGATATGCTCGCGCTACTTTTGCGTATTTCTCCAAAAAATAATGGAGGCTTCCAATTGAAAACAAAAGTAAACCGAACGTTTGATAAAAAAACGTTATAAAGGCTACACGCTGTCCACTAAAGTTAATAAAATCATCAAATACTATGGAGTTAAACCAAAGGCAAAATACAATACAACTCAGGAAGGTAACGAGGGGTGATTGAAAAATATAAACCAATGGTAAAACTCCAAGCAGCCAAATAAAGATGAGATAAGACGTATTCGCTCTCACGTTGTATATCTGAGCTATAAGAAATATGCTTGCTCCAAATAAGATTGCACCTAATAATATAAGTGAATGACCTGTTGTAGGAAAATTCCTTTTATTGAACCCGATTTTATAACCTAGATAAATTAAACCTCCAGTTGATCCTAGCAAAACGATGATTTTGACTAGATCGGGCATACCATCCCAATTGGAGGCTACTATCCATATAATGCCAATGCCAAGAAAGATTGATCCTAAGACTGAAATTACACCTAAAAATTTATTGCTACTTTTTTCTTTAGCCGCAATTAAATTTTCTTTTATCATCATTGTGGCTTGTTCTTCTGAAATTTTACCTTCTGAAAGCCATTTCTTTATTTGATTATCATCCATAGTATTCTTTTATTACTACTAACTTCCCGATAAACCTAATTATTGGGCCTAGCAGGTAATACGCAGTTACGTTTTAACCGGAATAACACCCACAT
>JABMOV010000062.1 GCA_013203145.1 Fidelibacterota bacterium | reverse complement strand
GTCCATGTCCTTCGGCAATTTTTTTTCGCGCTTCAGGATCATCTACAATTTCAGGGTATTGCTGGACCAATTCTAATATTTTTTCTTCGTGTGGTGTAAGTTTCATAATTATTTCGTTGCTGCAATGTAGGTTAAATAAAGTGATGCAAAAGCGGTAACGGTCTGCATAATACTTGCATTTCCAATCCATTTACTTTTTAGAGATTCAGGAATAATTATTTTATCACCGGGTTTTACTATATCCCCTTTTACAGTTTTTCCACTTCTCTGCATATAGATACCTTTTTCAGTCCCGAATTCTAACGCACCACCTGCTAACCCAACATATTGTTGAATAGTATAACCTGGTATATATTTATAGGAACCGGGATACTCAACAAATCCAGTAACCCACACAATTGCTTCAACAGCTTGATTTTTTTCAGTAAGCATTTGTGTCAAATCTTCGCTAAAAGTAATGTAAACGCGATCCCCTTCCTTTAATATGGGATTATTCATATCATCCCCATCTATTAAATACTGTTTAAGAGATATAATCTCTTTTTCCCTATTCAAATGCGAAATTTCTACAGATTTGTCATCTGCATAAGGATGTAGATCTTCCATATAATTAAGAATGTTCCATAATCGTTGTGTAGAATAAACTTGAACATGACCTGGATTTAAAACTGCTCCAGTGATTGGCACTAAAAAAGATCTGATTTCTAATAATGAAATATGCACTTTACTATTTTTGTACTGATCCAGAATTAGTTGTGTTATATCCACTATTGCTTTCTCCAGGGATATCCCGGCTACTTGGATATTGCCTACAGACGGAATAAGAATATCACCGGTGGGATTCACCGCCAGCGAAAAAAACATGTGAGTATTAGAAATTATATCAATCCCTAATTTATCTCCTGGACCTAAAATGTATTTTTGTGGATCAATTGGGCCTTCAAGCGGAATTGAAGAAGAAGATATTTGTATGTCTTGGGACTCCTGCAATGGTTGAGCCTCTTCTTTCCGTGAATCAACTCTACCATATTGAGGAGGAATACTTTGACTCAAAATTATTGTACAAAAAGTGAATCCAATTAAAAATACTCTCATCTGATCTTAGCTTTCATATTGCGCTTTATAGTATTGGCGGTATTCACCCGACCGAATAAACTCCCACCAGGTGTCATTTTCCAGATACCAGTTTATTGTATCGCGAATCCCTGTTTTAAACGTGTGTTTTGGATACCAGCCCAATTCATTCTTAATCTTTGTTGCATCAATGGCATAGCGAAAATCATGACCTGGACGATCCTTCACAAAAGTTATCAACTCTCGATAGGTTTTACCGTCGCCACAAGGTTTAATTTCATCCAGTAGATCACAAATGGTTTCAACGATTTCCAAATTCCGTATTTCATTATTGCCGCCGATATTATACGTTTCACCAACAGTACCCATTTTGACAACATGCAAAATCGCCTCACAATGATCTTCCACATATAACCAATCACGAACATTTTCACCCGTCCCGTAGACTGGCAAAGATTTTCCGTCTAAGCAGTTTAAAATCATCAATGGGATAAGCTTTTCTGGGAATTGGTAAGGTCCATAATTATTTGAGCAATTTGTAATCAATACAGGTAATCCAAACGTCCTATGCCAAGCTCTGACCAAATGATCCGATGATGCTTTAGATGCTGAATATGGTGAACTTGGATCATATGATGTATGCTCAGTGAAGTAGCCTTTATCACCTAATGACCCATACACTTCATCCGTAGAAACATGATGGAATCGAAAGCGCTTTTTATCTTCATCTGTTAAATCAGTGTAGTAATTCAATGATTCATTCAATAATGTGTAGGTACCAACAATATTTGTTTGGATAAATTCCCCTGGACCAGTGATAGATCGATCTACATGACTTTCGGCTGCAAAATTCACTATAAATGTTGGTTTATAATCGTCAAATATTTTCGCAATAATTGCTGCATCACAAATATCACCCTTTACAAAATGGTATCTGTCGGAGTTCTCAATTTTTGATAAATTTGCAGGATTCCCAGCGTAGGTCAGTTTATCCAAATTTATTATGTTGGCATCAAGAATTGATTCATGGATCAATTGAATAAAATTTGATCCAATGAATCCGCTTCCACCTGTTACAAAATATGTATCCATCTTATGCAAATAACTTTTCTTTTTGTATTATGTTTAATATGGGATGTTTTAAATCTTTTTCTGAAATGAGTGGAGTTTTAATTGGCCATGTTATGCCTAAATCTGCATCATTCCAAAGCAATCCATATTCATCTTCAGGATGATAGGTATCTGTGCATTTATATTGGAAAATTGCCTCCTCTGATAATACACAATATCCGTGCGCAAACCCTTGTGGGATATAGACACTACGATGATTATCTTGAGAGATTTCTATTCCTATCCATTGTCCAAAGGTTTCTGAGGACTGTCTTAAATCCACTGCCACATCCCAAACTCTTCCATAGGGAACTGTTACCAATTTCCCCTGAGGATGTTCCAGTTGATAGTGCAACCCACGTAATACACCTTTCTGAGATTTTGCCTGATTTTCTTGAATATAACCAACAGGAAGATTCTTTTCTATAAATCTCTCTTCCTTATATGATTCAAAAAAATATCCCCGATCATCTCCATGAACAGTAGGTTCAATGATTTTTATATCTGGAATTTTGCTAGATACTATTTTCATCTATCGCTTTTCTTTCGACCAACATTATCAAACGTAAATTCCAGTCTATATAATTCATTCATACTAAGAATGTTTCTAGTGTCCAAAACAATTTTCTCTTTTACTAATGTGGCTAATTCTTGTAGATCGAGTCCTCTGAATTCATTCCATTCTGTTAAAATAACTACACCAGATGAATCTTTTACGGCAGATTGCCAATTGTCCACATATTCTACAAGTGGAAATCGTTTTTTCATATTACTATTTGCAATTGGATCATATGCGCGGACATGAGCACCTAATGACAATAAGCCTTCTATCATTTCTATAGCAGATGAATCGCGTACATCATCAGTATTTGGTTTGAAACTCAGACCCAGAAGTGAAACAATTTTACCATCAACACTATTATTTAATAGTCGAATAAATTTATCAACCATCCTGCTTTTTTGCGATTGATTAGCCTCAACCGCAGCCTGGATTGTTCTGATATCCTCTCCAACTTCATTCGCCAAATGTACTAGTGCTTTCGTATCCTTTGGAAAACATGAACCGCCAAAGCCCGGGCCTGCATGTAAAAATTTCGGTGAAATTCTACCATCTGATCCCATTGCTCTTGCAACAGTTTGGACATCTGCACCTACAGCTTCACAGATGTTCGCTACTTCATTAATGTAACTAATTTTCAATGCCAGAAAAGCGTTACTGGCATATTTGATCATTTCTGCTGTGGCTATATTTGTATGAACCATGGGAGTTTCATTGATATATAAGGGTCGATATACATCTTTTAGTATATCAAATGCTTTGTCAGATGTAGCTCCAATAACAACTCGATCGGGCCGTAAAAAATCATTAACAGCAGCTCCTTCGCGTAAAAATTCCGGATTTGAAACATAATCAAATTCAGCATTGTTTCCAGCCACCGTTTTAATGATATTGATAATTTTGTCGCCTGTTCCAACGGGAACAGTACTTTTAGTACAGATTACTTTATAAGTATTGAGATTTTCAGCGATAGTTTTAGCCACCGAAAATACTGCTGACAAATCTGCTGACCCGTTTTCGGATTCAGGTGTTCCAACAGCAATAAATATGACATCCGCCGATTGGATAGATTCAGCAACATCCGAGGAAAAGGATAACCGCCCTGCCTGCACATTTCGCTCTACTACATCTTTTAGCCCGGGCTCATATATGGGAATAATTCCACTATTCAACATTTCAATTTTTTCTTCTGCAATGTCTGAACAAATAACATTATGCCCAAAGTCTGAAATCCCAGTTCCGCTTACCAGACCAACATAACCCGTTCCAATAATAGTAATTTTTTTCATTTATCTCTCAAAATTTAAGTGGAGAAACTACATGTATAACATCTATTTGTTGAAGTCATATTTAGATAAGACCCCGGAATCGTCTCAGTCCCCATTCACACCCTAATAACACTATAATAATGATTAACGACCACCATGATTCAGTTGGTAAGAATTTATTTATATTTTTATGAAATTGGGTTGATTCTTTAAGATATGGTATGAGCTGACCACGTTGGTACCAGGATATAAACTTCCCATTTGTTTCTTCTGAAATAGATTTTAATACAGTTGTGTTTACAAATACTTTATTTAATTCAATTTGGCTTTCTTCAACAATAAATTTTCCTTTTTGGGATGATTTACTTTTCCCTGCAACCATACTGATTTCATAATCATATGTTCCGGGAGCTGAGGCCCAAAATGACCCCTCCCATCTATTTTTTGGCGAATTGTATTGAAATTCATAGGTGTTTACTAATACGCTATCTTTTATTACAGACAATGATACTTCGGAATATGGAGACGATTTTTCGCCAATTTTATTACCAGTAACATGTACTTCTTCACCTTGTTGAAAAACATTTTTATTCATTCTGAAATAAAGATCCTGGTCACCACCAGTTTTCATTAACCAGGCAACAATACCTTCAAAAATATTACCAGAAAGAACAGTCTCACCCGTATACATCATTTTATAATGGAATTGATTGATATCTTGAGTGGTCCAAAGAGCACTTCTTAATGATTCCTTTTCATTAAGTAATAATACCGGCAATTGAGAGTCTGAAAATTCGATTAGTGGCCAGCTTTGATCGTGGTTGGATTTTATTGCTAAACCATGTGCCAACGGTGGTAATTCATATTCATTTATGTCAGAGTCGTATCCACCAATATATACTGGAAGTTTTGCCATGTATTCATTCAATCTTATTACACCTGGGATATCTGTATCAATTGAATCAGCAACAGTCGTGGATACTACGTGCAATAATGGAAAAATAGAGCTCGAACTTTTTTCATCAACATTTGGACCATTTATCCATAAAACTGATGATGATTGAGACACAATTTTTTTTGCTAATATTCGCTGAGTTCGTAACTGTAATGGTGTAGTTGGATAATTATCAAATACGATTAAATCATAAGCTTTTGGCCAGAAGTTTTTTAATGTTTTTTCATAATTAGGCGAACTTTGAATAAAATGGGATAGGCTAACTCTATCTTGATCCTTTAGCCACCTTTTGATCAGTGGAGTATTCTGCGAAGGTACACCAGTCATTAGCGCAATATAGTATTCATCTTTTAAGACCGATACATCGAATGTCAATCTGTTGTTTTCAACATTAATTTCATCAGATAAAGATGAGGTCGCTACCCGATATTGATTGATACCTAATTGGGTTGGTGTGAAATGGAAATTCACTTGGTTTTGACTTCCATCACCATGTAACCTTATAAATTTGGAACCAATTAAGTCATTCCCATGAAGTAAACTAACATTAACACGTTCATTTATTGGCCCCATACCAATGATAGTGACTTTAGCTTCTACATCATCTCCTTTAATCACAAGCGTTGGAGCATCAATTGATTGAACAGATACATCAATCATGGGAGTTGTGTCACCTACTGCAACAGTATAAACCGGAACACCCAATGCTTTTGCTTCTGAAACAGGATCAACGCCTTGTGTTGTTTGTCCATCAGAAATAAGTATAGCACCACCCAAACCAGATTGTTTTTTAGTCTTTATGTATTGAATTACTTTTCCCAAGTCCGTTGAAGTCCCAGAGCTGGTAATATAAGGTGTCTCAATTTCGGCCTCAATTGTACCAGAGAATGGGAGAATTTCAAGAGTTATACCCTGGTCTTTTATTTGTTGTACTAGAGTTAGCAACCCTGTATTAATTGCCGTTTGGGATATATTCGAATGATAATTCATACTCAGTGAATTATCAAGGAACATTACCCATGGCAATTCTGTCTCAGTAGTTGTTTGCCTAACAAATCGTGGTTGAATTAGTCCAAATAGTAACAGAAGAAATATTAATATTCGAATTCCATATATCCATTGAATCGATCGATTACTCCATATGGTTTTTATAGCATAGAATAGGGCGACAATTCCTGTCAATAAAAGTGACCAGAAAATGATATCAGGCAAACGTAAAATATCTACATACATAGGTTTATGCTAATTTTAAATTTGGAATAATATCAAAGTCCAACGATGAGGTTTTACCAGCCCTGAGTTTTAACTCACCTAAATAGGCCACCATTGCTGCATTATCCGTACAATATACTAAATCAGGAAAAACAATTCTCTTACCGTTTAGTGTGCTTTCTATAGCTTTTCTCAATTCCTTATTTGCTGCCACTCCTCCAGCAACAACTGCTGTATTTACGTCTGAGTGGAGAACGGCTTGCTCAAGTTTAAATGTTAAAATATCTACAATCGCCTTTTGATAGCTCGCTGCTATATCTGCTAAAGAATATTTTTCCAATACATCTGGTTTATCCATAAAATATAGAAGTGCCGTTTTTAAACCGCTAAAACTGAATTCAAAGTTCCCTTCTTTAAAAAAAGATCGCGGAAAATCTATTGCGTTTGCATTACCGCCAATTGCCGCTTTTTGAATTGCCGGACCCCCGGGATATCCTAATCCCAATATGCGAGAACCTTTATCAAAAGCTTCTCCAGCTGCATCATCGCGTGTCTGTCCTAACAATCTATAACTACCAATTTTATTCACTATCCATAATTGTGTATGCCCACCTGAAACCAATAGACATATAAACGGGTATTGTAACGTCGGGTCTGCTAAGAAGTTCGCAAAAATATGCGCTTCGAGATGATTGACACCAATGATGGGTAAATCCCTGCCAATTGCCAATCCTTTTGCAAACATTGCACCAGTTAGCAATGTTCCCGCTAGTCCCGGTCCCTGCGTCACGGCTATTCCATTGATTTGATTGAGCGAAAGTGTGGCTTTTTCTAAGGTCGTATGAACAATGGTGTTAAGAAGGCGTTCATGTTCCCGTGAAGCAATTTCAGGTACCACGCCTCCAAAGTTTATATGTACTTCTTGAGAACTGATGATACTGGCCAAAATATCTCCATCTTTACAAATGGCGGCAGCAGTTTCATCACATGAAGTTTCTATTCCAAGAACAATCAATTGATTTCTTTAGTAACGACTAATTCGAGATTTCGCGGGGAAAGATCTTGCCATCGCATTCCAGTTGGAACGGAAACAGTTGGTTCATAGAATTGGGTTTGGGCGTTCCATTGATCACGAAAATCAATTGTAACATTAATATCTTCTGGATTAATTGATTCAATTTGATTAACACCACCAACGAGTGTTAACGAAACAGTACGCGGATTCACAAAAACACGAATTCCTTCCGGTATCCTTGTTACCTCTACGGGAATATCACTCACAATCCGTTCACTGATTGCTTGAATATCTAATGTATAGTTTATATGATTGCTTGATAACTCGATTACAGGCAAAGGATTAAACAATTCAATTCTATCATGGACGGGAAATTGGAGATTGTTCAATGTATCAGAAACCGTCTCAATATATCGAATAGATTGAACAGTCTCTTTCGGACCTGCGATATTTATGTGACTTGGATTCAGTTGAATGTTATCAATTAAAACATAACCAGGTAAAGGCTCCACAAGAATTTTAGATCTGATGGGTACTTCTTTTACTAAATATTCATCCAATACAATATGTACATCACGCGGATACAATACTTCGATATATGTAATATCAAAAGAATTTGGAATTACTACTTTTTGTGGATATTGGGAAAAATATTCATTTAAGATGAAATCATGCTCTTCAGAAATACGTTCTAAATCGATAACAAGTTTAAATTCATCGTAAAAATCTTTTAAAAGCCATGATTTAAATAATGCTCTACCCGTTCCACTAAAACGTACCTGGGCTGATGCGGGCGCTTCTTCTTTAAGGGCTTTTTTTGCACTCAGATTGCGCGCTTCAATAGGAACATCTATAACGTAGGTAAACCGGTTTTGGCTTACGACGAAAATCCATAATAAGAACGCCAGCCCAATTGCTCCTATTCTCAGGACAATAGACTGGCGTTCAATAAAATCAGATATTCGGGAAAACATAGATTATGATCCCGTTAACCGATCTCTTCTAATTTACTCTTTATCGTCAGATTCTTCGTCTGATGGAGTTTCCTCTTCATCGTCTGATGCCTGAGTCAATGCTTCCGGAATTTTAAGTTTTTCAGTAGCAGGTTTATCTTGAGCATCCAAGAATTCCTTTACTTCATCTTTTGGGGAATCTTCTTCACCTTCATCACCAAAGTCATCAACAAATAAGACAACTTTCTTTTCATCAGGTTTTACTTCCATTACATTGCCAACCATCGTATCACCTGGATTGAATTGACGTGCCAAAGATTTACGTTCACGTTTAGAACGCTTACCAAATGGTACAATACCTTCCACATCATTTTCAAGCTCAACAATGATCCCTTTATCAAGAACCCGAATAATAGACCCTGAAACTTCTTTTCCAGTTTCAAAAGTTTTCATGAGCTCTGGCCACGGATCGTCTTGAACTTGCTTCAAGCCAAGGGAAATACGGCGACTGTCACGGGAAACTTCAAGAATCCTAACATCAAGTTCCTGTCCTTTTTCAAGGATTTCTTTTGGATGGCGCACAACCCTAGTCCATGATAAATCTGAAACATGAATCAAGCCATCAATGCCTTCTTCTAATTCGATAAATGCACCGAATTGTGTCAAATTCATGACCTTGCCTTTGCATACGGTACCAACCATATACTTTTCTTCAATTTTATCCCATGGATCTGGTTGTATTTGTTTTACACCAAGACTGATTTTGCGATCATCAGCGTCGATAGAAAGAACAACCGCTTCGACTTCGTCTCCCATGGAATATAATTCTGAGGGGTTTTTGATATGGCGCGTCCAGGACATTTCCGAAACGTGAATTAATCCTTCTACACCGGGTTCGATTTCAATGAAAGCACCATAATTCGTCATACTCACAACTTTACCTAGCACAACGGTAGCGATGGGATATTTATCCATCATATTTTCCCAAGGATGTGGTGTCAGTTGTTTTAGACCAAGAGAGATTCGTTTTTTCTCTTCATCATAGTCAATCACTTTAACAGTAAGTGTTTCTTCCATTTTAACGATTTCAGATGGGTGATTTACACGTCCCCAGGATAAATCTGTAATGTGAAGCAATCCATCCACACCGCCTAGGTCGATAAATACACCAAAATCTGTAATATTTTTCACGCGACCTTCAAGTACTTCGCCTGCTTTTATTGTACCAAATAATTCTTCCCGTTGTTCTTTCAAACTTTCTTCAAGAATAACCTTATGGGACACAACTATATTTTTACGTGATTCATTGAATTTCACAATTTTGAAATCCAATTCTTTGTCTAGATAATCATTGAAATCCTGAATAGGACGTACATCTATTTGACTACCTGGCAAAAAGGCTGTTACAGTTCCCATATCTACGATCATACCACCTTTGATACGACGAACAATAGTACCTTGAATAATTGTCTGTTTTTCAAATATTTCGCGAATTTCATTCCAACGACGCATGAAATCAGCTTTAGTTTTTGACAATACCGTATTACCGCTACGATCTTCCATATGTTCTAAATAAACTTGGATTTGAGCACCAATTACTGGTGGATCGTTTTCAGAAAATTCTGATCGGCTAATAATACCTTCAGATTTAAAACCAATATCAATTAATACATCATTATCATGCATACCAATGACACGGCCGACAATAACTTGGTTTTCAGAGATATCTGTAAATGTACCGAGATATTTTATTGCTACTTCTTCTGGGACTTCAAATGAATCTTTTGATTCAATCAAGTCTTCGGGTGTAACGACTCGTACATCGTTAAATAAATTTGGATCTAAATAATTTATAGGTTTAGTCTCTGGTGTTGTTTCAGCAACTTCCTGCTCAACACTGACTTCCATAGTCTCGTCTACTACTTCAGCCTCTTCGGAAACTATTTCCGGTGCTTTTGATTCACTCATTAAAGTGTTCCTCTGGATTTATGGTTTGTATGATGAATGACACTTGTTCATCAATGGTTAGCGATGATGTATCAAGATCAATAGCATCTTTGGCTTTCCGAAGCGGGCTATGATCCCGAGTCGAATCTTTCATATCACGAAGTTCAATTTCTTTTTCAAGATCTTCAATGCTACGATGTTCGCCAATCTTTGCTAAATCTTTTTGTCGACGGATAGCCCGCGTTTGCGTATCAGCAACGATGAAAAATTTCCATTTTGCATTTGGGAAAACCACGGTACCAATGTCGCGACCTTCTACAACACAATTTGATTGTTCTCCAATTTGTCGTTGCAATTTCACCATGGATTTTCGAACGAGTGGGATGGCACTTACAGTACTAACATTGCCAGTGACAGCACCTGTTCGAATAGCATTAGTAACGTCGATTCCATTTAGGTTTACTTCCGTATTTCCATTATTCGAGGATAACTGAATATCCATTTTTGAAATAGCATTTTCTACTTCAGGTATATTCAAAAATGAAATATTCTTCTGAAGCAGTGCAAGTGTAACAGTGCGATACATAGCACCAGTGTCAAGATAGGTGAACCCTAATCGTTGTGCAGCTAATCGTGCTGTTGTACTCTTGCCGGAAGCAGCCGGACCGTCTATTGCGATAATCATCAAAATCAATTCTCAATAAGCCGGAAAAGTTAGTTGATATCAATAAGATTACCAATGATTTAAGACGTAGTTTTTATAAGAGAAAATCTTGTGGAATCAAGATGCATTGATAAGGAGCTTTAAATTAAAAGTAGAATAGAGATGCGCCACAAAAGATAATAGTGGATTTATCGTCAAAAATTGATTCGACCTACGCGATTATTTATGCAGCAGTTTAACCTCAGAATCGGTTAGTTGGCGCCATTTCCCCTCTGGCAAATCGTGTAACTTAATTTTACCATAAGAAAGTCTTTGAAGTGAATATAGTTTAATGTTTTGAAATTCAAAAATTCGTCTAATTTCCCTTTTCTTTCCCTGAAATAATTGTAATCGGACTGTTGATCTTTTTTTGATTGTTTTTTGTTCGAGAAATTCTGCTTTTCCCCAATCACCATCACCAATAAATACTCCACGTTCAATTCGATTTACTGTTTTTTCATCTACTCGACCTTCAATTTCAGCCTCATAAACTCGGGGAACACGATTTCTAGGATGCATCAGTTTATTCGCCAATTCGCCATCATTTGTCAGCAATAATAACCCGGTAGTATCTTTGTCTAACCTACCTACAGGAAATAGTCGTTCTTTAAATCGAATAAGATCAAAAACCGTTTTTCTACCATGAGTATCCTTGGCAGTCGTAATGACCCCCTTCGGTTTATTCAGCATGATGACATAAGATTCGGTTATAAGTTTTATTTCCTTGCTGTCATAGGCAACCACATCGTCTGGCTGAACCAGATAGGCAGGATCTAAAATCACTTTCCCATTTACGGTGGTCGTCGCTTCCTGGATTAAGCGATCTGATTCGCGGCGCGATGCCACTCCAGCTTTTGCTAAATATTTATTCAAACGCATTAATTTGCTCATCAGATGGATTTTCTTCTTCTAAATCTTTCATTTCATTCAATTTTGGGATTTCTGAAATCTTATTTAAACCGAAATATTCTAAAAATTTTGTGGTAGTTGAATATAATAAGGGTCTTCCAGGGCTTGAATCCCTGCCTTTTATTTGAATAAGCTGTCGTGTCAATAATGTTTTGATCACACCGCTGCAGTCAACTCCACGGATCGATTCTACTTCAAAACGATTGAGAGGTTGTTTGTAGGCTACAATTGCCAATGTCTCTAAGGCGGCCTGGGATAAGACTAAACGTCCGCTTTTCTTAAGTAAACGACGAATCCATATTTCATAATCGGGTTGTGATGTTAATCGGAATCCATTGGCAATCGCCTCGATATAAAATGAATGGCCATTTTCACTATATTTTTCATTTAGAATATCTGCAATTTCTTTCACATCTGGAGGATCACCGTCAAAAACAAGATTTATTTGTTGTTGGGTTAATGACTCAGGTGTTGCAAATAGCAATGCTTCGACTATTCGTATTTGTTCGTCTTTTGTCATGCTTTATGTTCGATTAATACAAGTTCCATCTCACCAAAGATATCTGATTGAACTACTTTTATTTGAAACAATCTTGTTAGGTCTAGGATTGCTAAAAAAGTAACAACCACTTCTAATTTTGATTTGAGTTTTGTAACCAGATATTCAAATTTTTGTCGACCAAATTCATTAAACCCTGATAAAATGAGACTCTTTTGGTCATCCAAACTTACAGGTTCCCGATGGAGTTCATACGTCTGAATAACCGGCATTCTTTCCATAACACTTTTAAAATAACTGCCAATATCATATAGACTTACGTCTTTTAAGAAAATTCCAGGGTCTTCATCGCCGTCAGGAAGTGGCATAGAATATCCTTTTGCAAAATACTGCGATCGATCATTTATAATCGCATCCAATGTAGAAGCCGCATCTTTGAATTGTTGATATTCCAGTAATTTTTCTACTAAATCCATTCTGGGGTCATCCAACACTTCATCATCCAAAGTGAGCTTAGGTAACAGCATCTTTGCTTTTATACGCATTAGATTGGCTGCCATCACAATAAATTCACCGGCGACACTTATATTTAATTGATGCATGATGTCGATAGCCTCCATATACTCTTCAGTAATACGTGCCAAAGGAATATCGTAGATATCAATCTCATCGCGACGGATAAAATATAACAGGAGATCTAATGGTCCCTCAAAATTTTCTAATTGAACTTTATAAGCAAGACTCAATAGTGCAGCCCCATGTTTTCACGTGCTTTATTTAGGTACGTTGTTGCAACAGTTGAAGCTTTTTCCGCTCCTTTTTGACACAAATCCCGAACGTAATCTAAATGATTTACTAAATATTCTCGTTTTTGCTGGTATGGTTCAAAAGTAGACCAGACGGTTTCAAACAATTCTTTTTTAACATCACCATATCTTAATCCGGGAGTGTCATAACGATCTGATAATTCTTTTTTTCCATTTTCATCAAGAAAAAGTGAAAACAATTGGAATAATGGAGTATCCTTGTCTTTAGGTTCATCTATTGCAGTACTATCCGTGACTATGGACATAATACGCTTTCTCATTTTTTTCTCATCGGTGAAAATGGGAATGGCATTGTCATACGATTTACTCATTTTTTGTCCATCGATACCAGGAACCAACATTGTTGTTTTTTCTATCTCGGAATCGGGAACTATAAATGTTTCTCCAAAAATTTGATTAAACCGAATTGCAATATCACGAGTCATTTCCAAATGTTGTTTCTGATCTTTTCCCACAGGAACGACATCAGCGCCAAAACATAAAATATCAGAAGCCATCAAAACCGGATAAGAAAAAAGACCAACATTTGGCGTTAATCCTTTGGTTAATTTATCTTTATAAGATGTAGCTCGCTCCAGCAAACCAACTCCGGTCACATTAGATAATAACCAAGTCAGCTCCGTGACCTGCGGGACATCGCTTTGAACCCAAAAAACAGATTTTTCCGGATCTAACCCAAGTGCCAAAAAATCGATAACGGCATCAAGTGTATTATTTTTTATTAATTCTTTATCATTGATTGACGTTAACGTATGGTAATTCGCAATAAAACAGTACAGTTCATTTTCTTCCTGATATCGAATCATTCTGGACATCATTCCAAAATAATTGCCGAGGTGTAGTTTCCCTGAAGATTGGATTCCGCTTAAAACACGTTTCATTCAATTACCTATGAATAACTTTCCATAAACAGATAGGGTCGCCAATCTGAAGTATGATCATTTACAAATTGTTGAAAATAGTGAATTCTATTTGGCTTTAGTGGTCGCTTGCGCAGCGCTAAACCAGCTTCTTCAGGTGTACGATTACTTTTCATCAAATTGCATGACGAGCAAGCTGTAATCAAATTCTCCCATGTATTTTGCCCACCACGCTCACGTGGGATAATGTGATCAATGGTCAATAATCCTGATTTTTTGCCACAATAAGCACACTCATGATTATCTCGTAACAAGATATTCCTTCGTGTGAGAATTACCTCAATACTATTGTATCGCAAATAAGATTTCAACTTTATCACACTCGGAATCCGCATTGCAAAAGATGGTGAATGAACAAACTGTTCTTTTTGTTCAAGGATATCGACTTTATCAACAAAAACTAGGCAAATTGCACGCTTCAGTGAGCAAATAGTCAATGGTGCATAATTTGCATTCAAGACTAAAGCTGATCCATTTAGAATATTGGAATTTGATGGTTCATTCATGCTTTTACAATAATCCATCAATTGATTTTATGGATTGCAAATTTTCGATCAATTCAATGTTTGCCTTATCTTCATCCGGATTTAAACTATCTTGTTTAACCCATCCCTGAGAATGAATTATCCCGAACCCTCCCGTAGAAATACCTACGTGAGTAATCGCCTCTTTACCAAAAAATATTAGATCACCTGGTTTTACTTGACCAAAATTTATGTCGTGTAATTCTTCCATGTTAATTTGAGCACGGGCATCCCTTTGCATGGATAATCCATTTGCTAAAAATGCAGTTTGAACTAATCCGGAACAATCAAATCCCGATGGAGTTTTTCCTCCCCAAATGTAAGGTGAACCTAAAAATTTGAAAGTCGTATTCAATATGTTCTCTCGGGTGGGCTTCTTATTAAAGTCACCCACTTTACCATTGATTGAACCTTCGGAACCATCCGGAAGTATGGCAAATTGAGTATCTACTTTAACCTGCCCACCAAATGTAATGCTTCTTGTTACCGTATGGTTTGTATTATAAATATTCCCCTGTAAATCCAGATATCGAACCGTAGGAGCATAAGGTTCATTACTAAAAACACCCTGGCCTTTATTGACCCAACCGATATAATTGTCCCACTGACGAATTTGGACCCATTTTTCTTGAGTGTCTAAGACTGAGCAGGTTTCACCCAACAATGCCTGGGTCGCCACAGGACTATTAAAGTCTCCATCGCTATAGATATTGGCGATTGCCGTATTTATTATGAAATATGATTTAGTCATAAAAAAGAGTGCAGAAATGAATAGTGAATTTATCCTGCACCCTTTTCCAGTAGCAAGCTGGAATACATGCTAATAAATCAGTGTGTCTTTTAAAACCAGAGGCTACTTTCCAAAGCCAGAGCAAATCCTTTGGCATTATTAAAGAAACCACCCATTTGAGAAAAACCAAAATCAAAATGGTAAAAGCGATAATGAATTCCAAAACCTGTAGACCATTGGAAACCTTCTGGTCCGCCCATTGAAATCCCTGCTCTCAAGGGCAATATTGTACCAACATAGTAAATAGACGCCACGGATAAGCGCGGAGTAATACTATATCCTAATTCATCTGTAAAGTATTGACGGTATGATGCTATAATATCAAGATTGGGGACAAGATTGGAATATTCAAATCCTGCTAATAAATAAGCTGGGTATTTTGATGATAATGGATCACCAGCAAAGGTTGTATCAACTTTAATCATAGCATTTTCAAGAGAATCCAATTGCTCATTTGAGTAATTAGAGATTTCCTCAAATTCACTCCGATTAAAAACCCCTTCCGTGACAAAAAGACCATCTTCTACATTTTTCCAGCGTAAGTGCCCAAATAAATTATTAAGCGATACGTTCGCTTTCATGTTGTCATTAATAACGGCAGCAAAACCCGCATCAAGTGCAAATCCAAATCCACCCAAAGCAGTTTTACTTTCGATTTCATTTGAAATAGTCATGGATGTTGGTTGAGAAAGTATTCCACCATCTACAAAGGTTAGCTCGCCATATCCAATGCCAAATAATAATTTCCCACCGACTCCAACATATGTGTTTTGTACAAAAGGCGATAATTGCGGTATGGCGATTTCAAAAGCTGTTGCGAAGGATATTGGTACGATTGCCTGAGCTACTGTTTTCCCATTCTCGAATGAAATCTGATCCCCAAATTTCAAGCCTTCAAACGGAAACCGAATTAAATCTGATGGCAATCCCAAAGAACCGACATATTCAGGTTTGATCATAAACGCATATTTATCTATTTGCACGCCAACAATAGGAAAATATACTGTTTGATTTATCTCCAGAATATTATCCTCAAAGACACTCATTAAATCATCAATTTCATTTTGGTCAAGTTCACCACTATTCAGGAACGTATTTATCCAATTTGCCGTCAGTGAATTACTATTTAATTGCACAGAAATACTTGGCAAAAGAAAGCCTCGTACATTAATCCGCGGATTATCATTAAAGCCTAGATTGGCAGGGTTTAATCCCAGAACATCAAGACCACGTGCTTGTATGGCATTTGAATTTGCCGTTCCTATTTCAATTGCACTTGAATTCAACTGACAAAAAGAAAAGGACCCAACAAAAAGGATACCTAAAATTATTTGATATAATTTATTCATTGTTGCCTCTATCATTTAAATCAATATGTGCTTTTACTGATCCATACAAACCAATTCGCATGGAATCAGACATCAAGAATAGTGATGGTGCAGGATTACCCTGATCATCTGTACGACCTAACATTTTTACGTAGGGCTTAATCCATTTATTTAATGTATCTGATAAAAGTGAAATTTCATATTCACCAAGGATTATAGAGTCCAAATAAGTCTGGGCCGGAAGTACATTGACATTAATAAGTGTATCGGCGGTACCATCATCAAAAGATAATGAATCTGACGCAATCAGGATGTTCACTGCAGCTCCGAAATCAAACTGATTATAAATATCTGTAAATAGCACCAATTCTTCTATTTGATCAGGGAATTCGGTATCAAAGCCACTAGGTTCAAGATCAAGTTTTGCGTCCTCCGTAAGAATTAATGATAACGGTGCATTAATCAGCATTTTCCCAAATAAATACTGATTGGTATTTACATTTCCTTCCACGCCAACTTCACCTACTGTTGCCTGACCGTAAGCAACAATAGAATCCGGCATAATATTTATCAATTCTGCAGCATTGGGAATTACAACAACATTACTGTCTGAGATATTCCAATTTGAAATTGTTGATGACGCAGTTTCACCATTTGAATTTTTACCCGACATTGTCAACGATAAAAAAACCGGAACACCAATATTGCTTTCAAATTCTATTGAAATTCCAACATCATCAAATTGAATCCCCTCCAATTCAGCCGGTAAGGCAGTTATGGCCTGATTAATGGTATCAATATCAATTATTACCGGGTCAATAATTCCAGTAATATCTTCAAATGTAAGGCCATCAATCAAAACCGATATCTCAATTGAATCTGTAAGCGATAAGGATACGATTTCATTATTGGGTATTGATATATTGGATGAATAATTAATTGTTTGGTTATCTAAAGGCAATGATAATAAATAACCATCCAATGGAATTACCGTCGTATCAGGGTCAGACGTGACTTGTATATCAAATGTTTTATTCAAAACTGTTCCCTTTGAAAACTCCGGGATTGTGAAGTTTACTTCAGCTGCCATTCCAATATGGTTTTGAATAATAAGATTTAGATTTCCTGATTGAATCAAAGCTGTTTCAATTTTAGTCGCATTGTCCAATACGATAGAATTCTCTTCGACTATTGCATCCTGAGAAATAATTCCCGTTACATTTGAAAATGTAAGATCAGAAATAAGAATATTAATTTCGATAGAATCAGTAAGAAAATACTCTCCAGTAAATCCTGCAATTGTCGTAGTTGCTGTAGAATAATCAAGACGCTGATCATCTAATGGCATTACAATACTTTGATCAGTTAAATTAATCGTAAAGATATTTTGTCCTGGTATGATATGAAGTGTTTCCAGAAGTCCCGATCCATTATCCTGAATCCTAGGAATTGATAACACCACATCCGATTCTCCACCCACTCCATTCAGAATAGAAATTGTCAATTCACCATGCGATATGACTGCTTCTTGGATTTGGCTTTCTGAGTTCACATCTATGTCACCACTATCTGAAATTATTTGTTGTTCAATTTGACCAACTACGCGAGAAAATGTAATTTCTTGTAAGTCCAATGATATTTCTACAAAATCTGTTGATAGCAGGATTACATTTTCAGGATCCGTGTCGTCTGTAATAATTTGATATTCATAAAAAACACTTTGATCTGCCATGTCCAAATCCATTATCCAACCGGTAATATTTTCCTGAACATTACTTGAACCATTTGGTAAAGGAATATTCAATAAATAAGGTTGATTTGTATTGTCGACCAAACTTGTAATTGTCAACTGTATGGAACCGATTACAGCCATAGTATTATTAATATTTACAGATAAAGTACCGGTCAAGAGTTCAGCTTCATCTACAATAGTTTCAGAAGGATCCAGTGTAATAGAGTTGGCTTCGGTAATTGTCTGAGATGGAACAATGGCATCGGCCTGATTCACTTCAATATCACGGGGAGAAATCACTACCCTGAAATAGGAATCAAGGTCACTTGTTTCGACTAGAATAGGTTCACCTTGTGATCCGTTTGATATCCCAGACACCTTAACTTGAATATCACCGGGCAATGTTCTGCCAGAAAGATCTATACTATTTGTCGCTTGTGAACCTGTGGCAATATCAGTAATCCATATTGTTGAGAAAAGACTGTCTCCTGTTGCATTATTGATTGTAATGCGTATTGGTGCACCAAGTGCTATAAACATTTCATTTATAATGGTAATATCCATAAATCCTGATGAGATGACAATCTCTGAAAAACTTTCGAACGCAAAAGTTTGAATTTGGGGAACCAAAGCCACCGTATCAATTTCTAGTGTTGCCGATCCACCATTTGCCACCAGAGCATCCTCAATATCCTGTGCATTTGGCATTAGATCGCGAAATACAAAAGGATCAGTGGTATCTGCACTAATATTTGTGAGCTCAATTACGCCCATTTCTGCCATAATATCTTCATGAATATCATCAAGCTTCACCGTATCCATTTTCATGGAGAAATGTTGCTCTGAACTGTCAAATTGTACTTCACTTGCAACTTGTACAAAATGCTGCTCGATGGGGTCAATGCTTAATTGATCTCCCACTATTACAGAATCAATATTCATTGTGTCGCGAAAAGCAAAAATGGAGTCACCACTATCATCCAATGGAATTGCCTGCACTAATGAGTCACCTATTAATTCGCTTAATGCGACAGTGGTTTCAAAAATGGGGAGTTCCATTATAACATTCCATGATGGCAAATTGCCTTCTTCAGGAATATCAATGGAACAAGCAGAAATGAGAAGTAATCCGCCGATTGCGATCATCCCAATTATTTGTTTATTGAGCACATTTTTCCTCTTGATTGAATTCATTTTTAAATGTAAGCATGAAGATAGGTTCAAGGTTGAGTGTATCACCGTGATAATTATCACGAAATAGAGGAATATGTAATTCTATGTGATCTGGGATAATATTCTATTGATGATACGGCAGTATATCATTAATCTCTAGTTGCTTTTTTAATAATTTGAGGTAAAGTGTCGCAGGGAAACCCGTTACAATCGGGTGCAGTTCCCGCTACTGTAATCGCTGAGGATTTCTCAGAATCCATTGATCATTTTTGGTTGAGAAGGAGAGAAAATTCTGTAAACGCGAGAGCCAGGAAACCTGGGCAATTACCCGGAACAATTTGACTTTCGGGATAAAGGTCATGATCCAAGGTTTAACCAACCAGCCATCATATTTCTCTGACCACAAATCCCCGATATTATTCGGGGATATTAGTGTTTAGATATTTCATTCCATTCCTACTCATTACAGAATTGGTCTTCTCCACCACCTGGTCAGGCAGAATACTGAATGATTCTTCCAATTATCTTGATCACGCGATTGTTACCCATATTTCAAGTAATGTTTGGGTTATTGCCGATGCAGAAGGATATTTTCAATTAGCCGGACATTTTTCCGTTGGTGATACCATTAAGGTACAGCGATATGGATACCAACCCCTTCTAATCCCTTTACCTCAATCAAAATTCTTCACTATCCGACTCACTGTTGAACCCATTAATTTTGCGATGATTACCACGGCTGGTGGCAATGAATCTGTCAAACATTCCATGCACTATTATTCAATGAGCGCTTCATCTTATACCCCACTAACGATCCGATCTATTTTTGTCAATCTTCCCGGTGTTACAGTAAGGACTTATGGAGGTCCTGGAAGCACCGGATTTATTAGTGTGGACGGTGGATCATCCAAACATACTCGAGTACGGTTTAATGGTTTTGATCTTTCAAATTCGCAAACGGGAATGACGGATATTTCACAAATCCCAAAACCCCTTCTCAAGAAGGCAACCTATTCTCCGGTAGGAAATACATCAGCAGCTGACATAGGTGGTGACGGGCTTGTTTCGATTCATCCATGGGGTGAAAATGGAATTCTGTTTGAATCGGGTAGCTATGGTTACTTCGCGAGTCATGCTAAATCGCAATTGCATTGGAAACAGTGGATCATTCGATTGGCAGTGGGATGGGAACAAAATGAGGGTGACTTTCCGGTCAAATGGAATACTTCTTTGATAAAACGTAAAAATAATGATTTTTTACAGTATTACAGCATGATTCAGACTGACTATCTCAATAGCGACCAAACATCCTTTTCCGTTTTTTCTTTATTCTCCTGGCAAGATCGCGGCAATCCGGGCCAAATATGGTCGGCATCCAATGCTCGCAAAGATGATAACCTTTGGTTGATTGGATCATCACTCAACCATCTCCGATCAACGGATCAGTTTAAAATCCAATGGACGATAAAGTCATCTCGCGATCATTATGTAGATGACATCTACGCTATTGACGACACACATGATCTGTTGTCCCTATCCCTCTTGTTCGCTTGGAAAAAGGAATTTTCCCCACGTTTGAAAATGACAAATAGTTTTTCTTATTCATTGGATACGCTTAACAGCAGTCGAAACCGTAGCCCCGTTCAAGTCGCAACTAGTCTAAACAATGGGTTTACATATAATTTGAGTGATAAAACCGTTTTAAGCATAGGTTCTTCCATTTCTATGATTAGACAAGGAAATCTTTTCACGGACGAGAAGCCATATTCCCTTTATGGATCCTATTCATATCTGATACATAAGAAAACCCACACATTATTTGGAGTCACGGGTATAGAAACAAATCGTATTCCAACACTCAATGAAAAATTTTGGTCACCGGGAGGTAATCCAGACCTAATCCCTGAGAAATTAACTGGTTTATCCTGCTATTTTTCCACAGAGGCATTTTTCAAACAAAAAGTCTCTTTAGAGTTCTATTTAAAGCAGGGTAAAAACTTGATTCAATGGACACCAATTGCAACGTACTGGCAGCCGGTTAATATTAAATCGACACGACGGATGGGATTAAAACTCCACATTACCTATAAGATGAGAAACTTTTTAACGGGTTCTCTTTCATCTAATATGTCGAATTCGTCTGCCCACAACATTGGTTATCATTCTGGAAAAGCACTATTGTATGCCCCAAGTGTTATTTTAACGAATAGTTTCATGTTCAAATTATCAGATCAAATTATAGTGAATGGGCAATCACATTACATGAGCTCAATTATTTCACGGTATGATTGGCCTGAAGATATTGTTTTATCCCCAATCCTTAATCATGATATTCATATATCCGAGGAATCTACATTGTTCGGATATAATGTCATCACAACGGGATCAATTCAAAATTTATCAAACAACCCTTATGAAATGGCACGAGGATATCCTGAGATGGGTAGATCCTATCGTTTGTCATTCACCATTAAACTAGACTAAGGAAAACTCACATGAATAAATGGTTACTTTTCATCCCATTATTGGCTCTTTCTTGCCAATTATTTGACGATGACAGTATCACTTCTGACTCAGCATACTTTGTATTATGTGAAGGTGGATTTGGATCATCAAATTCTACACTTTGGACAATTGATGATGATTATTCTACGGCTACTGGACCCGTTCATTGGAATCCAAATTCTAATCCCCTTGGAGATGTTGCACAATCAATGACTATTTTTGAAAACCAATTATTCATTGTTGTAAATAATTCACATACTATAGAAATAATGGATATCACAAAAGATGGCGCCACATATAACCGCAGTATTGCTATGACTGATGCCGGCCCAAGATATCTAGAAGTTTATAACAATAAAGCTTATGTATCGTGTTGGAATCTACTTGGAATTGCCGTGATTGATCTGGAATCGGATACGTTTATTGATACTATCTCAACCATTGGGAAGCCTGAGGATTTACTCCTAATTGATAATATGCTTTATGTTACTGTTCCTATTGCGGCTGATTGGTCAAACTTAAACCAGGTATTGGAAATTGATCTGGATAATCAAAACGAAATTACGCGTACGTTTTCAGTGCTCGACGGTCCAACTAAATTTGTTCATTACAACAATGCTTTGTGGATTACGAATGTCTATTATGATCAATTATGGAATTCCTGGTTTGGAACGTCATCCATTGATTTATCCTCCGGTGATGTGATAACAAGTTTGTACGGTTCTTCAATGAATTACGGAAACGATATCATCGTATATAATGATCAAGTTGTACGCACCTACAATAATGGTGTTTCTCCTCTTAATAGTGATCTAACCATTGATACAAATAATATAATTGATGGGTTTAAGGGTGTGTATTCTCTTGGTACAATTGAAGATTATCTGATACTCGGTACAACCACAGATTATTTGGCACCTGATACGGTATATTTTATAGATAGTGATGGTTCAACGATTAGTACACTCACTGTTGGTGCAATCCCTGGAGATTTTGCATTTTATACTGAATAATGAATATTTCTCAAGAGAGGGGCAACCCTCTCTTGGGCTAATCTATAAAATCCCAGATTACCTGAAATTGAATTAATTGATTCATCGGCGGTAAAAATTCGTTAGTCGTAATAACAGGAATAATAATTGATGTTGAGCTCCACAGATTCTCGGTTGCGTTCATTACATTATTCACAGACCAAATAAATGTAAACGTAGACACTTTTGCTTCAATAGAAATATGTCCAACCCAATAATCCTGAATACTGATAGATTCCGTTGAAGCCATAAATGGTATTCCAGTAAATGGATCCATTCTCCAGAAGGGATCACGACCAAAAACACCTTCTAATTGTGCAACGAATTTTGCTAATAAATTTCCTCCAAAAAGTGGAATATTCCCAGATGTAGTAAACAGAATTCGATCCTTAAATCCAAGATTCAACGTGTTTGATTTTACATTATGCAAATAATCGACACCTAAACCCAACCCTAATAGCGATGCATTACCATTCATACCAAACGATAGAGTTGATTCACTTTCATTAAGTTTTACAGTCGTATCAATTACAGATAAACCATCACAATAATGGTCAACTAAAAGCCCATTTATAAAAACGCCCAAACTCGTTTTGTTGTTTTGGTAATGGACAGCATATTTTCCAGTATTAAATCGCTGAAAACGATTTTCCAACGATGGTTTATCCAAGAGTATGGGAATTGGCTTCCATGTTGATTCGAGATCAATTTGATTCGTCCAGTGCTTCCCTAGTGATAAATACGCAAGTTTGATCATCGGTTCTAAACCCGCATCTGGACTATAAATCCCTCCCCCATCAATTACAATTTTGTTCCAAACAAATTGAACACCGATAGTTTGCCAATCTTGTTCTCTGATATCATCATTTTTCTTGGATAAAATACGCTGATTACTTCGCGCCAACAGGCTATTTCCAGAGGGTAACTCAATGTCCAATGCAAAATGATTTCGATTAAAATAATGGGTGCCTGTAATTGGAAAATAGGATGAATTAATTGTGAATGTCCGACTATTAGTCATTCCAGAAATCTGAATATTGGTTCGACCTATTGTTTTTCTAAATTGAATTCCGGCACTTGTTAAATTGTCTAAGAAAGTTTTCCGAATAGCTAATGAATCATAGATACCCATTTCAGTGATGAATTTTCCAGCTGAAATATTTACGTCTATATCTTCAGTGGACGAATTGTAATCAATGCGATATGATTGTTGGATTGGTTTTTGGGCTCCGTCAGCAAGAATATATTGACCATAACTCCCCAGGTATGATCGTTTGAATCCATGTAGACTAATTTGTCTTTTTTCATTAATGAAATCACCATTTACTTCAAAAGCATTTAAACCAAAATCTCCTTGAGAATAATTGATTTGGGACATTGTTGTGGATGTATCAGGAATTGATATAGTTGTATCCTTTATCCAAGGACTTAATAGTAGATAATCTGCAGTGTAGCTGGTGCCATATCGTTCAGGATAGGTAGATATTGTTTGGTCAAATAGAAGCATCCCCGATGTCCAATCCTGGTTCCAACTTGAGATGCCATCAATTGTCATCACACCAACCTGTCCACTCCAGTCAAAGGGATATAATATTCGTGTTTGACTAAACAACAAAATTGGAAGAATAAGTATAAAAAGGAATCTATTCATTGCCAGGATGGAGTTTCTGCACAACCAATGGAACACCGATTAAAAAGACAAACGTATTTGAAATATGATGGATAAAAAGAAATATCATTCCTGAAAGATACATTCCAAGGGTTTCCCTCCATTCGTATCCGGCTGAGATGGGATAATTTAATGAAGTGAGTGTATCAAAAATGAATGTTAGAAATAAACCGGTAATCCCGACCCAGATGGTTCTTTCTATGGAAAATTTCTTTTTCCAGAAATAAGGTTTAAGCAATCCACCAAAACCACCAATTATGATCATAGACAGTACTTGCGCTATCAATAAAGGGGGAAACATTAATCCTGAACCAACAGGATTCATGGCTGAAAAAATAAATTCGGAAACTCCACCTACAATCATCCCCCACCGCGAGCCGAGTGCAAGCCCAGAAATAAATACGATCATCGTAATCAGTTCAATATTTGGAACAATAACAAGAGCATATCCGGCTCCTATTGCCATCGCAGAAAACATTGCGGCGCGAACAAGTTCACGTAATCCGTCAGGTACGTCAGGGAGATATTTATCCGTCATGATCCCCTTTGAATAAATTTAATCGGAAATAGTTTCGTCTATCTGTCCATTCTCCTGGCTCATGATCTTCTTCAATGGCTTTATCAAAAAGATTCAATTTTGCATCCATGTTATCAATATAGTGAAGCAGTAACGCTTCTTTTATTTTCGGTCTCACAGGACTTTGCCACTCGTAACGTCCTTGATGAGCCAGAATCATATGATCTAGTTTTTGCAATAATTCTTGCGGGAATGCATTCAAGGTGGATGCCGATTCGCGTACCATATCCCTGCCGAGAACAATATGACCAATAAAATTACCTTCGGTCGTGTATTCAATCTCGAGATCTGATTCAATTTCTCTGAGTTTCCCAATGTCATGAAGAAAAACACCTGCAAGTAGTAGATCATAGTCGACGTCGTAGTGCCCGGCTAAATGTTGCGCTACTTTCGCCATTGAGAGAATATGCTCCAGAAATCCAGACCGATAATTGTGATGCATCATCACTGATGCTGGATGTATCATAATGCGGTCTTTGTGGGTTTTGTAAATTTTTGAAACAAGTGACTTCAGGTGAGAATTATTTATGGACCGAATAATTTCTACAGCGTTTTTCCATAATTCATTTGGATCATATTCAGACGCGGGTACAATTAATGCCGGGTCGTATCCATATCTACCATAATACTGAACAGATGCTCGATTAATTTTCTTCACAACAAGTTGTTGTCTATCCAGGTACATGTCCACATTACCAGAAACAGCAACGGGATCACCCGCTTCGAATTTATCTCGATATTCATCAACCTTATCCCAGATTTTCGCAGAGATTTGTCCTGTACGATCACGAAGAACTAAATCGAGGTATTGATCTTTAGTTCGTGTAATACGGATATGTTTTTCTATGCAGAGATAAAATCCCTGAATTGAGTTACCTTCGGTAAATTGATCTATGGATAAAATAGCTTTCATACTACAACCTGCAAATTAGACGATATTTTCACTTAAATAAAATCAGGAAGAATTTAAATTTTAACGATTGAATTACAAAGAAACATTAACAAGGGTAGTTTTAAAGGATGAATGATTTAATAATTGAGCAGGTTTATTACAATAATCCAAAGCATAGTAGAGTTTTAGAAGCTGTATTAGCAAAATGGTTCAAGAATCCAAAGGACCTGCATTTCACGGACCCTAGACTTTCCTATCCTTTTTCATTTAGTAAATGGATAAAACTATCTTATGAACTCCCTTATATTGACACTTATGTTTTAAAAAAAGAAGATTGGATTATCGGGCATGTAAGTGTTTTGTCCATTCACAATCGTCGACAAAAGCATATTTTCCATTTCTTTATTGATAAAGAAAGTCGTGGAAAAGGAATCGGGAAATGGTTTCTGGATCAAATACTGAAAAGGATAGAAAATGACGAGTCTGACCGAATAACACTACGAGTATCACCGAAAAATGAAGTGGCCATTAAATTATATGAATCCAAAGAATTTATCGTAACTGGGACTACCCATTCAGGAAGTTTGACGATGGAAAAGGAGTGTTCCTAGACTTCTTTGTCAATTACAGGGCAATTGTTGCATTCCGGATTTGAATCTGCTTTCTTGAACTGACGTTTAAATATACGCCCAACATATAATAGGGCGACTATTCCAATACATATGACGATCAGACTTTGCCAGTCCATCAGGCATACCCTAACCATTGTCCACCTTGATAAACAAGGAGTGACATGATATATGCCAATGATGTCATATAAACAAACATGAAAATGGGCCATTTCCAGGAATTGGTTTCTCGGCGCACCAATGCCATTGTTGCCATACATTGCGCAGCAAATACATAAAATATCATGAGAGACAATGCGATGAGCGGTGTGTATAAGGGAAGTCCAGTTTTCGGATTTATATCGTTTTGGAGAGCTTCCTTTAAATGCACGACTCCTTCTTCCTCACCATCCACATTGTAAAGTGTGGCCAATGTACTCACCAGAACTTCTCGAGCTGCAAAAGATGTAATGAGTCCCACACCAATCTTCCAATCAAACCCCAATGGCTTTATGATAGGTTCAATGGCATGCCCAATTTTTCCAGCATAACTTTGCTCAATAGATTGATTTTCTTCCATCACAGGGAATGTCGCCAAAATCCATAAAATAATAGACATGGCCATGATTATTTTTCCCGCATCAAGAACAAAATGCTTTCCGCGATTATAAACTTGTCGCAATACCGATCGCATTAAAGGCAATCGATACGGAGGTAATTCCATAATAAATGATGATGTTTCATTTGTTTTAATAAATTTGCTCAAAATAAATGCTATTACCAAAGCAGTTACGGTGCCAAGAAAATACATGAGGACCAAAGTGAGCCCTTGTAAATCCATAAAACCCCAAATGGTTATTGATGGAATTAATGCTCCTATCATCAGGGCATAAATAGGTAACCGGGCGCTGCAACTAATCAGTGGGACAATGAGTATCGTAACCAAGCGCTCTTTCCAGCTATCAATGGTTCGAGTTGCCATTATTCCGGGGATGGCACATGCAAAACCACTCATTAAAGGCAAAACAGAACGACCATGCAATCCAAGTTTGGACATAAAACGATCCAACATAAATGCAATTCGTGCCATATATCCGGAGTCTTCCAATATTGTTAATGCAAATACAAGAATGAGAATTTGTGGCAGAAAAATAAGTATGGCTCCCACCCCTGCAATAATTCCCTCAACGATAAGACTGCGAAGGATTCCGTCAGGCATGGATTTATAGACCAATTGACTGAATTGAGTAATTCC
>JABMOV010000061.1 GCA_013203145.1 Fidelibacterota bacterium | reverse complement strand
TTTTCAGCAAAACACAAAGAGAATATGATAAATACAGCAGATAGAATGCGTAAATAAATGATCTTCATAGGTTAAAATTTAAAATGGATTAAGGAATTAAAGTTGCCGATTAATTTTCATTATCGGCTATAATCATCCAGCCACGGGCTTCATTATTTTCAGGATTCAATTCAAGGCTCCGTTTCCATGAAGCTTTTGCCAATAATGATTCATTCATACGCCAATATGTAATTCCTAACCCAAGATATGCAAAAGAATCCTTTGGACGTAATTCAACTGTTTCCTGATAAGCTGCTAATGATTCTGTATACATACCCTTTTCGCGATAAAATTTGCCAAGAGTTCTATATGATCCGGGCAGCCATACACCCGTATTTGGATTAATGCTCATTGCATTCTGAAAAGCATTTCTACCTTTGGAAGGTTCACCTCCACGATTGTACTCCACAGCAATAATATAATAAGTCTGTGGCAATAATGCTTTCACCAATGGATGATTCGGCTGAACACGAAGTAACGTTTCCCATACATCGGCGGATCGTTTCCATTCGTTGGCATTATAATAACACAATCCCTGCATATATCGACTTTCTGTATCGCCGGGATTCACCATTACCACATCACCAAAAGCCATAGCAGCGTAAATATATTTTCCCTGACTATAATAATGATTAGCCAAGGCAAGATGGGCATCAACATTTTGAGAGTCTAAATGAATTGCTTTTTGGTAAGACTTTTTTGCTTCCACGCTTTGACCAAGTTCTTCCAAGGATACGCCTTTTAAATAATTCAGTCCGCTCTGATCCGGATAAGTCTCTAAGGCTGTTTCTGTCATGGATAAGGCATCTGCAAACTTGCGATTATATATCAACTCTTGAATCACTTTTATTTTACTAGCGGGTCCTTGTGGTTGCTGATCAGCAGAACGTTTCAAGAGATCATTGCTCATTTTTGCTTCTTCTGAAACACCAGTAATATTGCTCAATACATTCAAGGTTGCCTTATGATTTGGATCAATGTCCAATGCCTCTTCAAAAGCCTGTTGCGCATGAAGCAATTCACCATTTTCTTGATATACACGACCTAAATAATAATGGTTATCTGGATTAAGTGGATTTCGTGCTATCGAACGCAAATATACATCTTTGGCATCTTCATATCTTTGTTCTGATTCATATCTAAGACCAAGTTCCCGCATTGATGACCCGTCGTCCGGCATACTAAATACTTTATCTTCTAAATCTTCGATTGAAATCTTTGGTGTTGAACGATTTTCAATCTTTACGATTTTTTTTCGATCATACGGTTGTAAATAGGAAGTCGCATGGGCTAATTGTTGTGAGCTGGATTCTAATTCTTCCGTCAGCATATTAAAATCCCGTGATAGTTCTATTACATTGACCTTTGGCGGCATCGGTTTTTTGGGCTGTACTTTAGATTTTACACTTGGACGTTTTTTTGTGGGTCTTTTCTTGGTGGGTCTTTTTTTCGTTGTTAGCTTTTTACTTGAAGGTCTCTTTTTAGCTGATTTTTTAGTTGGAGCTTTTTTTCTAGTAGTTTTTTTCTTAGTTGGTTTTTTCTTAGAAGAAGTTTTCTTTTTGGTTGGTTGTTTCTTGGTGGGTCTTTTCTTCTTTTTACTTGTTTGCTCTTTTTTTGAATCTTGCCCAAATAGATGAGAGTCCCCGGTATTTATACCACCAAGTAAAACACATAATATGATTAGTCGCGTAATCAGGATTCTCATAGGATGTTTTCCATATGAAGTAAATTTACAAAACCAACATCAAGAGAAGTATATTTATTTCCATGACATGGATTCGACCCAATCATAGTACTATTTCGCCAATTAATTCATACGCATTTGATTCGGTGATTCGTATTGAGTAGAATTTACCGACATCGCATTTCCCATTTATTCGTACAATATTATCCACTTCAGGAGAGTCATATTCGGTTCTTCCTATTCCAATATTATCACCGATTTCATCAACAATTACTTTAAGTGCTTTGCCTGCAAACTGACTATTTTTATCCGCTGATATATCATGATGTAAATCTGTCAATATTGCTTTTCGTTCATCTTTTACGGCTCGTGGTACATTGTCATTCAATTTTTCTGCTGGTGTATCTTCTTCTTCAGAATAGGTGAATATCCCTAATCGATCAAATTGGGTTTCTTCGAGAAACGAATATAGTTCACCAAAATCTTCTTCTGTTTCACCGGGATATCCTACAATGACAGTTGTTCGCAGTCTGATGTCCGGCATTGCATCCTTCAATCGATTTATTCTGTCTAAAATACCGTCCCTACCTAATCCACGTCGCATGGATGTCAGTATTCTATCAGATGCATGTTGAATGGGAATATCTAGATATTTACATACTTTATCCGATTCAGCCATGGCATCAATAATGCGCTGCGATAAATGGGTAGGGTGGGCGTAATGTATTCGAATCCAATTTAATGGGTCATCAATTTTGTTGAGTTCTTTTATCAAATCACTCAGATATACTTTTTGTTCAAGATCCCAGCCGTATGAAGTGGAATCCTGAGCAATAACCAATAATTCTTTAACACCATTTTCTACTAATCGTTTTGACTCGTCGACAATAGATGAAATGGGTCGACTGGTTTGTAATCCCCGCATGATGGGTATGCTGCAAAATGAACATCCGTTGTCGCAACCTTCGGCGATTTTCACATAAGCATAATGTTGAGGAGTTAATAGCGAACGCCAGAACATGGGATCATCCTTGGAGTGTGGTTTCCCAGTTATAAATGAAACGATTTGTCGATGATCATTCGTTCCAAAGAAACGATCAACTTCAGGTAATTCTTTTTTTAATTGATTCGGATACCGCTCTGAAAGGCATCCCATGACAATCAACTGTTTTACATTTCCAGATTTTTTCAATTCAGCAGCTTGCAGGATGACGTCAACCGATTCTTCTCGAGCTTGATCAAGAAATCCACATGTGTTCACAATAATGGTTTCGGCTTCTTCTGGTTCTGAGGTAAGCTCCATATTAGATTTCTTTAATCCACCTGTTAAAATTTCTGAATCAACCAGATTTTTAGCACAGCCGAGACTAATGATATTTATCTTTGATTTTTTCATCTAATCACCAAAGAGAGAATCAACATATTCTTGTGGATCGAAAGGAAAAATATCATCAAGAGTTTCACCAATGCCAATAAACTGAACCGGAATTTTAAGTTGTTGATATAGTGGAAATACAATTCCACCTTTAGCTGTTCCATCCATTTTTGTGAGAACGGCACCATGAAGTTTCACATGACTTCCGAACTCTTTCGCCTGTATCAGTGAATTTTGACCCAAATTTGCATCAATAATAATCCAGGATTGAACATTGAATTCAGGAAATCGCGAATCCAGAACTCTATACATTTTTTGTAACTCTTGCATCAAATTTTTATAGGTATGCAATCGACCGGCAGTATCCACAATAATGAGGTCGGATCCTTCCGCTTTGGCTGCTTCCATTCCATTGTATAATACGGACGCGGGTTCTTGGGATTTTTCATTACATACGAGACGAATTCCAAGTCGCTTACTCCAAATCCGTAATTGTTCAACCGCCGCCGCACGGTAAGTATCTGCACCGATTAGTAATACTTTTTTACCACTCTTTCTAAAATACGAAGCGAGTTTCGCAGTGGATGTGGTCTTCCCTGTCCCATTCACACCAACAATCATCAGTACAGTTGGACCACTTTCAGCGATTATGGAACTCGACTGAATTTGGGGTAAAATTGACGAAAGGTGTTCTTTTACGGTTGCAATTGCATTGCCATTGCGCGACTTCTGAATTATATCCAAAATGGAATCGGTTGTTTCGATCCCTAGATCCGCACTTAATAACTTATATTCAATATCTTCTAGAGTTTCTTCATCTATCCGTTTCCCGGTGAGGGATGAAAAAACTTGCGTTAGTGAGGATCGCGTCCGCTGGAGCGCTTGAAAAACTTTTCCGAATAGTGCCATGTTTAAATCTTTTTGTATTCACGAAAAAATAGAATCAAATAAAGCGCCAAACTCCACAATAAAAGAATCACAGATATAATGATTGATGCAATTTTCAACCATTCCAATTGAGGAATAGTAAATATATGAAGGGTTACGGTTAAGCAGGTCATTCCCGTTGCCCACTTCCCTGGTTTATTGGCTTGTAATATCAGATGTGTATGATTGAGTAAATATATGGCAGGTAAGGCAATGAAAATATATCGTGTAAAATAGAACGCAAAAAACCAACCGGGAAAACGATCAAATAATACAAGAAAGTAAACAACCGAAATTATTACAATGAAATCTGCAATGGGATCCAGCCATTTACCAAAATGTGTTACTTCATGTGCACGTCGTGCGAAAAAGCCATCAAGTGCGTCTGAAATTACTGCAAGCAAAATAAGTCCAAACGTATACCAAGCCAACTCAGGGTGGCGTAATGAATGTATTATGGGAATTGCCATCACAGCCCTTAGCAAACTGATAAGATTTGCTAATGTTAAAACCCGTGTTGGGTCAGTGATTTTAACTTTGCCGTTGTTCATGTCTTTGTAATCTTTTAGGTATAGTTTCTATTTTCATTGAATCAAATGACAATATAGTATCACTTAACCCATAGATAAATTCTAAATCATGTGAAATTAAAACCAAGTGTTTTTGAAACATATAATTTTCTAAAACACTATGCAAATTTAACTTTTGCTGCTCGCCTAATCCAAATGTGGGTTCATCTAAAATTAGAATATCATAATCGCAATGCATCAATAGATATATCAATGTTAATCGTAAGATTGTCCAGGGCAAATCATCGGCAGAAATATTTGATGTTTTGTCCCAATTAATTTGGTGATCTGATAATGTTTTAACAAACTTATGAAAATTATTTTTGGTCATTTTGTGGTGCAGAATAAGTTTTTGACAAAAATCATACAAACTGCCAGAGGCTAATAGTCTCTCAGGAAACTGGTCTAAATATCCAATTTTCGGGTTTTCTTTATGGCGTAACGAAAATTGAATTGTACCCGAATCAGGTTCAATCAAACCAACTAATGCGCGTGCTAAAGTTGTTTTTCCGCATCCATTATTCCCAGCAATGCCTAGGCAGCGAATTCTATCGGATTTGGAGGTGTAATCTTTCAATATTGTTTTCGAACCTGCCTTTAATTCGAGCGTTTCCAACACCAGTGATAGCTTACCAATTGGTCTCTTATTCAATTGGTATTTGGCTGTATTTATTTCATGTATTGTATTAAATGATGATAAGGACAATTCATATCGATTTTGACTGTATAATAAATCCCCTTTGTCCGAAGTAAACCAAATAATGATAGATTGTTTCTCACGTACCTGTTTTTCAAATCGTTCAACCATTTTCTTTTTTGATTCATTATTAAGAAACGATAAACAATCATCCATCATGAGAAGTTCAGGATTATTTGATAAACTAGTTTCGATATTTAGAATTTCTTTTTCTCCACCGCTGAGTGTGACAGGATGGCGTTTGTCATCATTAAGAAAGTCCCAGTTATTTTTGATAACCTGAATATTGTCTTCAATCACTTGTGGTGAAAGTCCATTATACTCATAGTTGAACGCAAGCTCTTCAAATAGCGTTGGATTTATTATATGTTGATCAGGATTTTGTAATATGAGTTGAAGAGAATCCGGTTGGTTTTCAGTATCAATTTGGAAATTAGATGAAGCAGTTGGTTTTAATCCGGTTAATTGCCTTATAAAACCTGATTTCCCCACGCCACTTTCACCATAGATGATATGCAAACCAGGTTCAATTGAAAATCGCGACTGTGATTGTGCAAATCTCTCAAATTTGACTGTTATCGTAAAAAATTCAGTCACGTAGAATACCGCGCACCACCCGTGTCGAAGAACCGAGATTTTGATGGATGACATCGGTGGCGGCATAACTTGCATTTAAAAATGCGTTTGTATCATCCAAAAGAAATTTCATTTCATTATAAAACTCATCGCTGGTTGATATGGATTTTCCTCCACCATTTTCAATTAATTCTTGTGCTTCATGTGAATTTTCATTTTTGGGTCCAAACAATACCGGTAATCGCGCAATGGCCGGTTCCATAACATTATGAACTCCTGTAGAAAATCCACCGCCTACATATGCAAACTGCCCATCCCAATACAGTTTAGAAAGCACACCAATCACTCCGACGATGACAACGCGACTCTCAGAAATTATAGAAGCTCTTTTTGATCTGAATATAGATACATCAAATCCTTCCGATTCAAATAATAGTTTTCCCTCGTTAATATATTTTTCAGTTGGTTCATGTGGAACCCACAAAATGCGTAAATCAGTATATTCTTTTAAAAGCCTAAGAATGGGAGATAAGATGACATTCTGATCTTCTGGCCACACACTTCCAATAACCAATCTCCTTTCACGCAATAAAACGGATATTGTTCGTTTCTGTGTGAATTCATTCGCAAGATTTTTTACTTCATCGTAACGCGGATTTCCCAAAACTCTTATTGTTGGTCCGTGATAAGGTCGTACTATCTGCTGGAGCATTAAATAATCGTCACCATTAACAGTATAAATAGAGCTGATTGATTCGTAAACAGTTCGATAAAATGATCGTATGATAGGTTTTAGTTTGTTAGTACCTTTCACGAAATGTGCCGCAAAAAGTGTTGTTGGAATTTTTCTATAATACGCTGTCCAAATAAGATTTGGCCAAATATCATACGCTGCAAACATGATTTTTTTTGGTTGAGCAATTTTAAGCATTCGCCTTACAGACCAAATGAAATCAAATGGGATATATACTTTTAGATCAATATTTGGATCATCCACATTATTGTAACCAGATGGTGAAAAAAAGCTGGCGATAATAGTGGAACTCGGCTCTACTTCTTTTAAACCTGATATCACCTGTTTGGTTTGCAAATATTCTCCATGAGACGCTGCATGAAACCAATAAACGGGTCCACTCTGATTCTTAGAAAAATAGTCCTTCATTAATGCAATGGTTGCCCTTTTCCCCTTCATCCCCTCTCTCAATTTTTTATGAAATAAAGTTCCGATGAAGGCGGTAACAAACAGCAAGGGATAAAGAATGAAATTATAGATGAGAATGAAAAATATTTTCATGATTTCGCTATCAGGTTAAATCCGTTAAGCACTTGGTTAACCGAAATGCTTTCCATGCAAAATTGCTTACTGCGATAACAAGGTCTACTGCCATTTTGAGAACAAGGTCGGCACCATACATTTTCATTCTCAACATTTATTGATTTGGGTAATTGCACACCAGCTCCCATTTCTTTGTTCGTCGGACCATTAATTGAAATGACAGGGATTCCGAATGCTTCTGCTGCGTGGATTAACCCTGTATCACTACCAATACAATTATTCGCGTTTGCGATTATTCGCATAGATTCACGTAACGAAGTTTTTCCCTTTAGAATAATTACAGATGGATGAGTGCTATCAATATTATCACAAATTCTATTTTTTTCTGACCCTAGAATTATAAACTGAATCTTATCCTTAATAAGATTATTGATAACTTTTGAATAACTCTCAGGACTCCATTC
>JABMOV010000060.1 GCA_013203145.1 Fidelibacterota bacterium | reverse complement strand
TTTAATCGTGTATTCCATGATTAAATCATCACAAAAGGTGAAATTGTTAATAAAATGACGATCGAAAAAGCGATCCAGTCTGTTAAGTTGTTTGTGTAATGTCTCATTTTTTTCTCCGTGTTTTTCATGTTCGCTTTAATAGTAACAAACCCCGTGCCAAAACAGGGCAGAATCCCGCATATGCTACTATGCAGAGACTTAGGGAACGGTTGTCTTTAGTCTTGGTTTGCGGTTTATATAAAATTGATATAAAAAGAGCCAATAAGATATGGTTTGAAGTATAAATCAATGTATTAGAATAAAGATTTATGACTCATAAGTCTTTATATAATAATTAATTAGAGCTTTGAGAATAGATTCATCCATTGAATAATTCAATAATACGGGATAACTTGATCCACAAAATCTGAATAAATCATCAACAATAATTCCAGGGGGAACATCATGTGTCGATTTATATCTAACTCCATCATCTTCCTTCACGTTGAATGATGATGATTTTGGAAAACCAGTTACTTCAGGAATGTATTTGATAGTAATGCATAGCAAAGACTTCCATCGAGTACGTAAAATGATAATGTTAAAATGATGAAAAAACTAATAACACTAATTGTTTTAGTTCAGTGGTTGGTGGCTCAGCCACCAACTGACTGGACAGTAAACCCCAGTGATTATGAAAGCGTGATGACCATTACCGGTATCCTATATATAAATGGTAGCGAATCGGGTGACACATTGAATACGATAGCAGCTTTCCAAGATGATACCTGTCGCGGCGTTATTAATCCAATATACACATTGGATCAATGGATGTATTTCTTGATGGTTTATGGCAACACGAATTATGAAGACATAACATTTATGGTTTATGATTTGGAACGAGATACCATTCTGAATATCGTGGATACATTATCTTTCATTACTGATGATCAGCATGGGCAACCGGATGATCCATTTATCTTTCATGCCATCGATTCCACAACATTAAATCTCCCGCCGACCATTACTTCAATTGAGGATTTTGCGATAGGCGAAGACACTCCCACCAATATTCAAGTTGCATATTCGGATCCGAATAATGACCAATTAACACTATTTTCTCATAGTTCTGATCCAAATATTCTAACCACAATAGTTGATTACACATTATCAATCAGTACAACGGAAAACTGGAATGGTTCAGGTACAATTACTGTAGTTGTGAGCGACATTGAATATTCTGATTCCACATCATTTGTTCTTACGGTTAATCCTGTAAATGATGCCCCGGATAATTTTGGATTATTGGAGCCATTGGATAATGTTACAATAAATATCACAAATGATAATTTAAACGATACCTTTCGTTTTATGTGGGAAATAGCCGATGATGTCGATGGTGATCAGGTGGATTACATTTTCCATACGACGGGTGATCTAGACATACTTGGTGTGGATCAGCAGGATTTTAATGAGATTATTTGGACGCATGGTGATGTAGTATCGCTAATGAATGCTGAAGGAGTAACAAATATAACCGGTACATGGAATATCTCTGCCACTGATGGCATAGCATCGACAACATCTACCGATGGTCCATTTACTCTAACCATTGATGCCAGCACTGTAGCGCTTGTTCAGGATCCAATTTTACCAAGCAAATTTGCATTGCATCAGAATTATCCAAATCCATTTAATCCCACAACAAGCATTGAATTCAGTTTGCCGCATAAAAGCAGTGTTGAATTGAATGTTTATGATGTAAAGGGACAACTAGTTAATACACTAGTTAAACAATTTATGGAGGGCGGGAATTATAAGGTTATCTGGTCAGGGAAGGATATGCTAGGGCGTGATGTTAGTGCTGGACTTTATATTATCCGGTTGAACACCGGGGATTACACCGAGTCACGAAAGGCAATGTTTCTTAAATAAAGTCTTATCAAAGTCTCTTATAACAAGACAAAGGGTGAAAGGATAAGAAGTAAAACGACCGTTAATCCGATAAAATCTGCAATATTGTTGTCTTTATGTTTTCTCATGATAATTTTCCTATATTAAGATGAATGGTGAAATGGTTAACATCAGTACTGTGACTAAGGAAACCCAATCTAGGATGTCTTGTATTTTGTGATTTAAATGATTCATTCTATAATCCTTGCTTATATCATCACAAAAGGCGAAAGGGTTAATAAAATGACGATCGAAAAAGCGATCCAGTCTGTTAAAGTATTTGTGTAATGTCTCATTTTTTTCTCCATTTTTTTCATGTTCGCTATTATATAAACAAACCCCGTGCCAAAACATAGCAGAATCCCGCATATGCTACTATGCAGAGATATAGGGAATGGTTGTCGTTAGCCTAAGGTTACGGTTTATATAAAAATGATATAAATAAATGCAAATATACTATGGGGAAGTTCAAACCTTCCCCATTGGTTCTATATATTAGTGAAAAATTCTTTTTAAAACGACTTCAGCGCCATTTATAACAAACTGTACGGCAATTACCAGAAGCAAAAGACCCATGATACGCTGTATGATCCTCATTCCTGAAAACCCAATCGCTTTTATTATTTTATCACCATTACGCAAAATAAGGTAAACAACAGACAATACAATCAGAACGGCCATAACCAACGATCCATAACTATATATACCCGGAGTCTGGCTTGAAAGCAACATTGCAGCTGTAATGGCACCGGGACCAGCTATGAGAGGAATTCCAATGGGACTGATAGCAATGTCATCGTGAGATTGAGATTCTTCTTGTTCTGTAGGTGTGGTCCTGGTTCTTCCAATTTTAGCTTCCAACATGCTGAGTCCACTCCGGAAAAACAAAATCCCGCCCATAATCTGAAAAGCTTCAACCGTGATCCCAAAAACATTGAAAATAAGAGAGCCCATAAAAACAAATACTAATAAGGCTCCGGTGGCGGTTAGAGTCCCTTTTAATGCAATATCCGCTTTTTCTTCTTTTGTAAACCGCTCCGTCATCACAAAGAGAATCGGTGAGATGCCCAGGGGATTTATGAGGGTAAATAAAGTCGTGAGACAAAGAATAAAGAATTCTAGTTCAGATTGAACAAAGTTCAGCATGATTACATTCTATCTGGAGCATTCACCCCAAGGATGGATAATCCATTGGCAATAACAGTTTTTGCACCAAATATTAATGCCAATCGCGCCTGTGATAATTCTTTGTCGTCTGTAATGACACGACAATCAGAATAGAATCGATGAAAATGTCCCGCCAAACCATGCAGATAATTTGCAATCAATTGAGGCTCTAAACTTTTTAAAGCCATTGCCATGATGTCTGGAAACTCACCGATAGATTTCAAAAGTGTTAATTCAGAATCATGAGTAAGTCGCTCTGCATTAAAATCGGTTGAATACTTAAAGTCCAGATGTTCGCCGTGTTTTAAAATATTTACAATTCGCGCATGGGCATATTGAAGATAATATACCGGGTTCTTTTCTGATTGGTCTTGTGCAAGATCCAGATCAAAATTTAAATGACTATTCATTCCCCGCATGATAAAGAAATACCGAACCACATCCTTGCCAACCAGATTTGTGAGTTCGTCCAATGTGACGAAGTTTGCTTTTCGGGTAGACATTTTAACGACCTCACCGCTACGGATGAGTGTTACAAACTGATGGATGAGCACACGGATGGAGCTCACATCATAGTCCAAAGCTTCCAGGGCAGAAAGCACATCAGGATAGGTGTCCTGGTGGTCAGCGCCAAAAATATCGACAACAAGATCAAATTTGCGATCTAGCTTGTTTCGATGATAGGCAATATCAGGTAAACGATAGGTTGGCTCCCCGGAGCTCTTTATTAAAACGCGATCTTGTTCTTTTCCAAGCGCAGTGGTTCTGAACCAGCTTGCACCCTCGGATTCATAAACCAAATCTTTTTTCTTCAGAGATTCTACGATGTCATCAATAGCACCACTTTCATAGAATGTTTTTTCATTGGTGAACTGATCGTGCACAATACCGATTTGCTTTAAGGATTCTCTAATATCACTAAATATGGTTTTTTCTGCCAGCTCACGAAAGAGTGGGCTTTCTTTGGTCAATTCTTGCCCTTGATCAACAATAATAGATTTTGCGATATCTTTGATATATGACCCTTGATACCCATCTTCAGGGAGGGCGATATCTTTTCCTAATTCTTGAAAGTATCTAGCCGCCACGGATTGCCCAAGGATGCGCATTTGACGACCCGCATCATTGTAATAATACTCCCGAGTCACATTATATCCGTGCCATTGGAGAATATTTCCTACGGTGTCCCCAAGAACTGATTGACGACCATGACCCACGGTGAGCGGACCAGTGGGATTAGCACTTACAAACTCAACATTTGCAGATTGCCCAGTACCCATATCCGATTTTCCGTAATCAACGCCCTTATTTAATACATCATTTAGGGCTTCAAATAGATAGTGATTACTAAAAGTAAAATTGATGAAACCTGGTGGCGTAACAGATACTTCTCGTACAAAGGAATTGTCCAAATCCAGTTCTGATTTTAGTTTATTAGCCAGTTCAATAGGGTTTTGTTTTGCCTGCTTTGCAAGAATGAGGGCTAAATTGGTAGATAAATCCCCAAATTGAGGATTTTTAGTTGGAGCTAGCTGAAAGTCTACTGACGGGAGATCAAGCTCCGTCAGCGCCTGGTTCAGTTTCTGACTGAGGTAATCCTTCAAGTTCATCGATTAATTCTTTGGTTGGGGCATCCGCCCACAATTTTTCTATGTTATAAAAATTCCGCTCATGGGTTTTGAAAACATGCACAACAACATCAATATAGTCGAGTAATATCCATTGCATATTGTCATAACCTTCAACATGGGCTGGTTTATGAGGTGTGCCTCTACGGATTGCATCCGCCACAGCTTTTACCTGAATATCAGTATCTGCCGAACATACTACGAAAAAATCTGTAAGGCTGGTGAGACCACGAACATCTATGGCTAATACATTTTCAGCTTTTTTAGAAAGGGCTAATTGCCCTATTTCGTTAGCCAGAAGATCTGGCGTTTCCAGGGATGGTTTTGTCAAAATAGTTTATTCTTGGTTAAATAAAGTTTGGGTGGACTTCAAATTCGCGTAATCTTTACCGATGATCACTGATAGGGCTACATCAGAAGTTGGATCCGGTTGGACCAAAACACGAGTTTTGTCATTAATATCAAATCCCATGGCATCTGATACGATTTGCAGAGCATGGATATTTTCATTTTTTTGTATGATAAGTGTTTCGTTGTATTCAAAATGTTCGGCGTTTTCAGAACGTACAACATCCAAGTGGTGATCACGGAGAAAATCAGAGATTATTCCTGCGACACCTTTTACACCACAGCCATTCAATACTTCAACCTTTATATCCATTATGGGATTTTCTTCATATATCTCAACAGCAAGTTTTGGTCTATCATTCATTTCAGGAAAGGTCACATCCATAGGAACGCCCGTTCTTGGATATTGCCGAGAAAATGAAAATATAAAAGCAAATATTACCAATGATAATACAGCTATTGCTGAGTTGATAATCGTATCCTGCCAGCCGGACGTTGATTTCCGTTTCTTGGATTTCGGCAGAAGTTTATTTAGGAAGGAATTCCGGTTTTTCTTGGTCACGTGGTCAGAATGCCCTGAGTTGGAAAGGCGAATAATGTCGTTGTGCAGTATAAGGGTTATTCCCAATAGAAAAACTGATGATAGAATTTTCAGTTGGCCGATATGTCAGGGTCGTATTATACACTAAACTAGCATTTAATGTTTGGTTCATAGCCATGGGGTTATTCATCATAGGTTGATATAATGTAATATCGGAATCAATGCGAAGATTATTGTTAATCCAGTACGTCATTTGATTTGTATAGCTGCCAACACTAAACGATAAACCGCCATAGGACATCATAGACATTGAAAACCCATGATTCATATCAAATCTTTCAGAGTCAAACAGTGATAATCCCTCACTCCGATTAAGATTTAAATGCATGGTTTCTGGCCGTTCCAAGGATGGTAAATCTGACATAAGCTGTCCCCATCCGAAGGAAAGCATAACGATGCTGAAAATGATGATTGTGTTTTTACCCTTCATATCCTACCGTAATAATACAATTATTTTCTGAAAATTGCTTGTGGGTATTTACGGTAAAGGGTTAAAAATGATCCCATTTAATTTTATACTAGGACAATTAGAGGGAAGAAACAATGATACCGCCGCCCAAACATTCATCTTTCTGATATAAAACGATTGATTGACCAGGTGTAACAGCAAATTGTGGTGAATCGAATTGAACGGTTATTTGATTATTTATACTGGAAAGAATGGTGCAGGGAGTATCCTGCTGCCGATAGCGAATTTTGGCGGTACACGTGAACGGAAATTCAACCGGAGGTGAAATTATCCAATGTAATTGGTCAGCGACTAATCCTGAATCATATAACGCAGGATGTTCACGACCTTGCACAATAATCAAATGATTCTTTTCAAGATCTTTATCTGCAACATACCAGGGAGCTTCCTTCTCTCCATGTCCACCACCAACACCAATTCCTTTACGTTGACCAAGCGTATAGTACATCAATCCATTATGATTGCCGATGATGGTTCCATCTATAGTAACAATGTCACCCGGTTGAGCAGGTAAATACTGTTCCAAAAAAAACCGGAAATTTCGCTCTCCGATAAAGCAAATCCCCGTACTATCTTTTTTAAGGCTATTTACAAATCCCGTCTCTTCAGCGATTGACCGAACTTCTTTTTTAGAATAATCCCCAATGGGGAAAATGCTTCGACTAAGTGCATCTTGCTGGAGGGTGTATAAAAAATAAGTCTGATCTTTGTTGTTATCTATACCCCGTAAAAGGTGGGTACCGAATTCATCAGATTTTAATCGTGCATAATGACCGGTGGCAATGCGGGTTGCTCCCAAATCGAGTGCATAGTTCAAAAACACTTTAAACTTAATTTCTTTATTGCACAGGATATCCGGGTTTGGTGTGCGACCTGATTTATATTCTTGAAGAAAATATTGAAAAACCTTTTCCCAATAATCTTTTGAAAAATTTACACTATGTAATGGAAGATCTAATTGATCGCAGACAGCCAGAGCATCTTCATAATCTTCCTCGGCTGTACATTGTTCATCATCGTCGCCTTCCCAATTTTTCATGAACAAGCATTCAACCTGATATCCGCGTTCTTTTAAAAGGTGACCTGCAACGGCGCTATCGACTCCGCCGCTCATGCCGAGAATCACACGTTCAGACACGATATTTGGATGCTTTTTGAATTACACCAATCATAGCATCAACTAGCGTTGATACATCATCAGCAGAATTGTCTTTCCCAAAGCTTATTCGCAACGTACGGACATTTAATTCATTTGATATACCAAGTGAGGTAAGAATACGCGACGGTTTAACCGTCCCTGAGGAACACGCACTTCCGCTGGAAATGGCAATACCCTGTAAATCCAAATTAATGATCATAAAATCGCTGGGAACATCTGGAATTGTAACGCTGACCAAACCAGGCAAATGCGTATCAGGATGTCCATTAAAAATTGCACGGGAATAGTGGGAGGTCAGTGCCGATTTGAACTGATTTTCAAGTTCTGTTAAATGATAAGCATTTTCAATGCACTGGTCAGATGCTAATTGGGTTGCCAATCCTGTGGCGGCAATACTCGGTATATTTTCTGTCCCGGATCTTAATCCATGCTCTTGGCCACCACCACCAATCAGGGGATTAAGTTTAATACCTTTTTTTACATATAATATGCCAAGACCTTTTGGTCCATAAAATTTGTGTGCGGATAAACTCAACATATCAACATCCAGCGATTTTACGTCAATTTGAATCTTTCCCATGGCTTGTACAGCATCCGTATGCATCGAAATTGAGTTTTCACGAGCAATTTTACTGATGGCTTCAATGGGCTCAATTGTGCCAACTTCATTGTTTGCCATCATGATTGTGATTAACCCCGTATCGTCTCGGATTGCAGACTTTATTGCCTCTAGGCTTACCAGACCTTTTTGATCAACGGGAAGTGCTGTATACGTTATACCAAAATCACGTAATTGGTGGAGCACGTTGAGAATGGCGGGATGTTCTATTTCAGAAGTGATTACATGTTTATTTTTTGAATAAAGCAAATTCCATAGTACAATATTATTGCTCTCAGAACCACCTCCGGTAAATACAATTTCATTTGGTTTGGCGCCAATAGAATCGGCAACCTGACGACGAGCTTTTTCTAAGAGAACTCGACTTTTTTGTCCATATTTATACGTACTTGAAGGATTCCCAAAATGAAGACGTTGGGCTTCTTCCAGAAGAATGAGAACTTCTTGGCGTATTGGTGTGGTGGCACTGTGATCAAAATATAACATTTTTAAGGTGAGAAGTTAATGGGGTGGGGTTGGAAGGAAAAGAATGAGAGAAAATTTTATATGTCGTTGCGAATTCCTGCGTACTGTAATGTCAATTGAAGGTTTTTATAAAACGGCGGTTTTCTTTCTTCTAACTGTCGAATTGGGATTTGCACATCGTACTTATAGCGATTGACTTCCCAATTAAAAGATTCACCAACAGTTAGGAATGCAACTGAACCCCGCGTATCCTCATCGAAAGGTAATCCTGTAGCTCCTTGGCATAGGATTTTCAAATTACCTCGTTCTTCATATCGCGGAATATGTACATGTCCATGTATAAAAATGAACGAATTTATATCAGGTTGTGCATTGGCAACATGATTGCGCCAATGAAGGGCTTCATCCATGGATGGTGGCTGATCGTCGCGCTGGTACCAGGCATGAGTAAATTCAACAAGCGTCCCACCTACGGTATCCCTGTAAGAAACATGCATGTTGTTTAAGAATTCAATTCCCACATCACCAATTTGGTTATATGTCCATTTTTCATTCGCTACAATAGCCTGACAAATTGGATCATCAGGATCCATCCCTTCAAGGGACGGTCGTTCCTGTTCCCATAATTTTTCAATCATATATCGATCATGGTTACCACGAATAAATATACAATCATCTAAACTGCGCAATACATCTAAAGTAGCTTTTGGTTCAGGACCAATAGCAAAACAATCGCCTAAACAAATAATTTGATCAACAGAACCTCTATCATTTATAATTCGCAGTGCCTGCAATAGAGACTCTACATTAGAATGAATATCGGTGATAATGGCGTAAGTTTTTATTGACATGAGAGCAAATATAGCCCAACCAATGTTTTTATATCAAGGATTAAGCACAAGCAAAAATTTGATGTGCAAATATCACAACTTGCTGTTTGCAGAGGATTAGAAACCACATTTAAACTGACCCTATGAAAAAGAATAAAATACTAATTGTTGGCTCCATAGCATTAGATACAATTGAAACACCCACGGACAAAAGAGAAAAATTATTAGGGGGATCAGTTTCCTATGCATTGGTATCCGCAGGTTATAAATCAAAGGTCTCAGTGGTGGGCATTGTTGGAGAGGATTTTCCTGAATATGGTCATAATCATTATAAAAAGTATGCTGCGGACTTGTCAGATTTTGAAGTAGTTGAAGGTCAAACCTTTCAATGGGGCGGTAAGTACCATGATAATGGCGATGATAGAGATACTTTATTTACAGAATTAGGTGTATTTGAAAAATTCAACCCGACGTTGAGTGAGGACAATAAGAATCATCCTTGGGTTTTTCTGGCAAATATTCATCCATCGCTGCAATTGTCGGTTATGAATCAATGCGGTTCATCATCAAAATTTATTGTGGATACAATGAATTTGTGGATTGATATCACTCGTGAAGAACTTGATAATGTAATAAGCAAAACGCATATTCTTCTACTCAATGAATCTGAAGCTGAAATGATCACGAGTAGTAAAGAACCAAAAGTGGCGGCAAAGTCATTAATGGATATGGGACCAGATATTGTTGTAATCAAACTGGGAAGCAAGGGAGCAAAAGTATTCTGGGATGATAAAGAAGTCTCTGTAGGTGTATATCCAGTAGAAAATGTGGTAGATCCAACGGGCGCCGGCGATACATTTGGCGGTGGATTTATATCCGCATTGGCATCTGGGAAATCATTACAAAATGCATTGATTGAGGGTTCGGCCTGGGCATCATTTTGCGTTGAAGGGTTTGGCGTTGAACCATTGACAGTAGTAACTGAAGAATCTTTGCAGAACAGAATAGATAAAATTCAATTGACCGTTACACCTTGATCTGAGCGATCATGCCCTCTAATTTCTCAACACACATTTTATGCAAACTTAAGAGGAAACCATGTTACGATTATTGCGAAATAATTTACCATTAACGCTATTATTTGCGTTAATCTTATTCGGTTGCACCAGTCAGGAGCTCACTTCTGCAAAATTGTATATTCAGCAACAAAATTGGGACAAAGCTGAAGAATATTTATTAGCGGCTTTGAAGGTTGAGCCACAAAATCCAGAAATTCCATTTTTACTAGGTGATGAGATTTATAAGCGCAACCAAGATTGGGACAACATGAATAAAATGTTTGATCTTGCATTAGAGCTGGGGCCGGATAAACCCATTAAGGATGGGGCCACAGTTCAAGAGTATGTAAAAACCAGTAGAAGTTTAGCTTGGGAAGATGCATATAATAATGTTGCTGTAAAACAATTCAACACAGTACGCGGTAAAGAAGGTGATGATAAAAATCAAGCACTGGATTTGACTATTGAAGCTTTTGAAATGGCAAGAAAGATATTTCCTCTTGAGCCCCAAACCTATCCCATTTTAAGTCAGGTGTACATTTCCAGAGGCTTGAATGATAAAGCTCTGGAAATACTAGAAACAGTTAAAACGTTAAAAGTTGAAGACCCTAGGCTCTTTGTGACTATGGGGAAAGCCTATTCACGATTAGGAAAACCATCTGAAGCTAGAGATGCCTTGGAAAATGCTTTGAATTTGGACGCATCAAACTTAGATGCAATAAAATTTTTGGCACAAATATACTATGATTTAGGTCAGATCGAAAATGCAGTAGAAGCCTATGAAAAGGCGATTGAATTAGAAGAGAATGAGCAAGGAAAAGCCGATCTTCATTTTAATTTAGGTCTTCTCTACATGAAAATGGGGAAAACCCAAAAAGCTGAAGAGAATTTTATGGATTCATATGATTTAAATCCAGATGATACCGAAGTTATTATTGGTATTGCTCAAACTTATGAAGAAGTTGAAAACTGGCGCAGGGCTGAAAAGTGGTATAAAGAAGCAATATTTTTAGAACCGGACAATCCTACGCATTATAGAAGAATTGCGATTGTATTGATTAATCAAGGTCTCCCAGATGAAGCAAATAGATATTTAGAGAAATCCAAAAAATTGTCAAATCCATAAATATAGAAAATATTACGATGCTGGCGATTTATATATCCGAATTGGATTTGATATAACTCGAATTTATTCAACACCTATATTAATTGGATATAATATTTGACATTTAATAGGTTTATAAAACAAATAAGATACGCTTTGATACTATCCCAATTTCTGTCGTTTTCTTAAATATTCGTTCAGTGCTCCATCCAATGATTCATCTGTGAATAATGGAATATAATCAATATGTCGTTCTCTACACCGTTTACGATAATGGTTTTGAAAATTGTTCACTAATTCCTGGTAATCTTTTCGTATATGCCATGGTTCAGTTGTAATTGTTTCGCCGGTTTCCATATCTCTAAATCTGGTACGAGCATTAAAATCAAACAGTAATTCTTGTCTGTCTAGGATATGAAATACAATGACTTCCTGTTTATTGTGTCGAAAATGTTTTAATCCATCTAAAACCTCTTCGGGATTATCCAGCAAATCAGAAATAACTATCACAAGTCCGCGTTTTTTAATTCGTTCTGCCATTTCATGTAACGTAGGACCCAGTTTGGTATCCGTACCCGTTTTGATTTGTTCTAATCGTGTGAGCACCGTATTTAGATGACTTGGAGTAGATCGCGGCGGAATAAATTGTTGAATTCTTTCATCAAAAGTAACTAATCCAATTCCATCTTGTTGGTTCAGCATTAAATATGCAATCGCGGCGGATAGATAACTGGCATAATCCAGTTTACTTACCGGGCCACTGGAAAAATTCATTGAATCACTAGTATCAAGGATGATATAGGATCGTAGATTTGTTTCTTCTTCGTAGCATTTTACATAATACCGATCGGTTTTACCGTATAATTTCCAGTCCACATGACGGATTTCATCCCCCGGACCATAAGCTCGATGCTCAGCAAATTCTACGCTAAAACCATGATAGGGACTTTTATGTTGCCCGATGATGTAGCCTTCTACTACCAATCGTGCTCGCAAAGACATATTACTGAGCTTAGCTACAACTTCGGGTTTAAGGTATTTACGTTTATCCATGCAAGAGTAATGAGTTAAGAGCTAGGTGTTAGGAGTATTTGGTCGGTTATTTAAGGAATTTTGAAACGCGATTAATCGAGGTCTAAGATTATTTATTTTATTTTCAAATTCACTTAATTTTTCAATGTTAATATATTTTAGTTCATAGGATATTAATAATTGAGCGTGTATTTCTGATAAAGAGCTTATAGAGATATCTAAGAAACGCTTTTTATCATTTACAGTTCGCCTTGATGATCCTTCTGCAATATTTGAAGGTACACTAATAGCAGCACGTCGTATTTGTGAGATCAATCCATATTTTTCTGCGGATGGAAAATCATTTGTCATATCATAAATCATTTTGACCAATGAGACAGACTCTTTGAAAATCTCTAAATCTTTAAAATATGCCATTTATTATTATTAATATATTTTTGAATAAACACCTAACTCCCAACTCCTAACTTTTAACTCATTAGCTTCATCAATATATCATCCACACTAAGACCGTCGGCTTCAGCATTGAAGTTTGTCAATACGCGATGACGTAGAACAGGCAGAATCAAATCCTTAATATCCTGGATATCCGGTGAAGGACGCCCATCGAGAATGGCTTTCGCTTTTGCGCCAAGAACTAAATATTGCGAGGCGCGAGGACCTGCTCCCCAGTCAATCCATTCTTTTATAAATTCCGGTGCAGTTTCTGATTTTGGACGTGTAGAGCTAACAAAATCCACGGCAAACTCAACGACATTATTTGCAACGGGCACACGACGGACTAAATCCTGAAAAGCCAATAATTCTTCACGGCCAATTACATTTGCTAATGCTGCATCACCATGTCCAGTTGTGGATTGAACAATAGCGACTTCTTCATTTCGGCTTGGGTAATCAATTTTCAGATTAAACATAAAACGGTCTAACTGTGCTTCAGGGAGGGGATAAGTCCCTTCCTGCTCAATTGGATTTTGTGTTGCCAGGACGAAAAAGGGTTCCTCCAACGTATAGGTTGTTCCCGCTGTTGTGACTTTATGTTCTTGCATTGCTTCTAACAAAGCAGCCTGTGTTTTTGGCGGAGTCCGGTTTATTTCGTCAGCCAAAATAATATTGCCGAAAATTGGACCTTTGAAAAAACGAAATTCACGTTTACCGGTTGAATGATCTTCTTCTATGACTTCGGTACCTGTTATGTCACTGGGCATTAGATCCGGTGTAAACTGAATGCGACGGAACTTTAGATCTAACAAATCAGCCGTGGATTTGATCAATAATGTTTTGGCCAAGCCGGGTACACCGACTAACAAAGTATGACCTTTGCATAAAAGCGCAATTATAATATGATCTAAAATTTCAGTTTGACCTACAATAACTTTACTTATTTCATCAAGGAAATGCGATTTCTTTTCAACTAGTCGTTGTAGTAACTGTGTATCTGAGGGTTTATTCATAGTGGTTTCCGTCCTTTAATACGGGCAAATGTTTATAATGTTAAAGGGTTCCGATTTTCTTTTCTTCAATTCGAGCGCAGGAAGTTAAGGTAAAAGTATTTGAGTGTT
>JABMOV010000059.1 GCA_013203145.1 Fidelibacterota bacterium | reverse complement strand
TTTAGAAAAGGCACTATTGAGTTGCCTGATAATGTTGGACAATACTTGAAATATATCTATGGATATTGGGCATTAGCATACTTTACGGGTGCTTTTATGTCCACAATGGCATAAATAAATAAATATATCTATATTACGTCAAACATAAACCCTGCTCTGGAGGAAATATGAAACAAATGCTATTAGTTATTTTGAGTTTATTTATTCTATCATTAGGATATGGACAAACTGTAATCTTCTCAGAAGATTTTGAATCAGGAACGCCAAGTGATCAATGGGAACCATTCTGGGATGGTGAAGAACCCCTTAGCACAGTGGCAATGTCCTCTGCTCCAGCAGTTTTATTAGACGGTGGCAATTATGTTGGTTTACTTCACGATGCTGATGGAACCTACACTGGTTATGCCATGGCTGTTGCTGGTGATGTCACATTACAAAACTATGCCATCGAAGCTGATGTATATTGTTATGTAAATAATACAGCAGGGACGGTATATAGTGGATTAGTTGTCTATGCCGATTCATCCCATGCTGGATCAGAAAGCGCAGAATTTTACTACAAATTAGTCGCTGACTTTGATGGTAGTAATCGCTTTCGCCTGTACAATAATCAATTAAGCATGACCATATTTAATTATACATTCTCACACGATATTGACGCAACTGGTTATTATACTACTGATGCCTGGCATAAAATGAGATTGGAAGCCACGACTATCGATTCAAATACAACCCGATTTGTTTGTTATTTCGATGGATTCCCAATAGGTACACCCTACTATGAAGATACTGGTGTCGATGTATATGGTCAGGGAAAATTTGGACTATATGGATCTGCAATTGCGAATTATTATGACAACATAGTTGTATATGATTTAGATGCCGTTGGTGTTGAAGATGAGAATAGTTTGCCGAACAGTTTTGAGTTAAAACAAAACTATCCAAATCCGTTTAATCCAACTACGACAATATCTTATAATTTGTTAAGTGAAGGCTTCACAACATTGAAAATATTTGATATAAATGGAAAATATATCAATACACTTGTTGCGCAAAACCAAATACCGCAAAACTATACTGTATTGTGGAATGGAACAGATATTTCTGGAATGAAAGTTCCATCAGGTGTTTACATCTACAGATTAACACAAGGAAGCGTTTCTTCTCATAACAAAATGATGCTATTGAAATAACCTGCTGAGGGGTGCGGATGAGCTTCCGCACCCCGCTTTTTCTACAATGCGCCTCATAACAGTATATATCATAATGGTCTGTTTTATTTTTGCTGGTGAATCTGGAAAGATAGCCGGTAGAATTTCAGACGAATCCAATAGTCCTCTTATTGGTGTTAATGTGATAATTGATGGAACATCTCTGGGGGCTGCTACTGATTCTAATGGCGACTATTTTATTATAAACATTAAACCTGGTATCTATTCAGTTCGAATTTCAATGATCGGGTACCAAAAACTTGAAATAAAAGATGTTTTAGTAAGAAGTGATCTCACGTCACGTATAAATGCTTCGCTAACGCAAACGGTGATTGAATCGGAGGAAGCAATTGAAGTAATTGCATCCAGACCAATGATACAGCGGGATGCTACATCGTCTATACAAGTTTTATCCTCTGACGAAATCATTAACATGCCTGTGGAAAATGTACAAGATATATTAGCAACACAAGCAGGCTTTACTAAAGATGCAGACGGAGATTTACACGTTAGAGGTGGAAGATCGAAAGAACTTGTTTACATGATAGATGGTTTTGTGGTTAAGGATCCTATGGGTGGAGATTTCATTGGAAATGTAAACCAAAATGCCATTCAGGAATTAACCATAATATCAGGAACTTTTAATGCCGAATATGGTCAGGCTATGTCTGGGGCAATTAATATCATCACACGTGATGGTGATGATACATTTTCTGGCAGGTTAGATTATTCAACAAATGATTTTATACAATCCCCGTACCATGAACAAGACGCTTTTAAGGCAGTAAGGGATTCGGATTATGTTTGGATTGACATCAGTAACAAATTGGTAAACTACTATCAGAATTACATTAATACTTTTTCGACTAAACCAGTCTTACCCATTTTTGACCTAACGATAAATGGTCAGATATCCACCTCAGCTGGTGGTCCGCTATTTTTCCCAAACACCACATTTTATTCCTCAATAATGGCTGAAAATCAGGACAGTAATTTGCCCCATGGTGGAGATGTTACACAAGATATCATGTTCAAATTAACTAACAGAATAACAGATAAGACTAAAATTTCATTGCAATTCCATTCATCGCAAAAATTGAATCAATACTATTCACATAAATGGAAGTATTTACCGCTTAATAATGTCCATCATTTTAAAGCGATTGAGCGTTATGCATTTTCATTAAATCAGTCACTTCGTCAGAATTTATTCTATACAACGCAGATTGCCTTGCAGAAAACATGGTCAAGAACCGGGGTGCGGGATTTATTACCTTTACCTTCTCAATATGATCCACCCAAAACGGGATCAATTGTCTATTTCTATGAAACTGGCACGTATGGCACATATTCTTTAAATCAAACCACTGTTTTGCAGTTTAAAAGTGATTTAACCTGGCAAGCAAATCAACGACATCTTATCAAATCAGGTATTCAGTATTATAATTATACGTTAGATATTCACAATGAAGAAGATCCTTGGGTTGATGGCGTAAATTTCTATGAGGACACTACCTTTACACCAATTGAAGCAGCATTTTATGTGCAAGATAAAGTTGAGTTCGATTTTTTAGTAATTAATTTAGGTCTACGTTGGGATTACCTTGACCCAAACGCTGGGATGTGGGAAAATGTTGAACGATTTGCAGAACGCGATCCATTAACCGGTAATATCATCTTGGCAAAATCTGTCGATGTGGATCCCGCCACTCAGTTTAGTCCACGAATTGGTATTGGATATCCCGTTACCGACAAGACAATTTTCCATTTTTCTTATGGGCATTTTTTCCAGACTGCATCCTTTGATGCACTCTATACGAATGCTATGAAGGATTTATCTGCTTCGTTACCGATGGTGGGAAATCCCCGAATTCTACCACAAAAGACGATTTCTTTTGAAACGGGAATTAAGCATGAAATTTCTCCGAATCTAGCTCTTCACTTAAATATCTGGTCAAAAGATATTCGCGGACTACTATCAACTCAACAAATGCGGTATTTATCCACGGAATATATTTTGTTTGCCAATACGGATTATGCTTCTGTAAAAGGGTTTGATATTTCAGTCGACAAACGTATAACAACTTTTCTAGGTGGGTCTATTAAATACACGTACTCCATTGCAAAGGGAAACAATTCCAATCCCAAGGCTGGGTATTTTTCTGCCTATTTCAAAGAAGAAGTTCCCCATCAGGAATTTTTCCTTGATTTTGATCAACGGCATGATATTGCAATTAATTTAATCGTACGTGGTCCTGAATCTTCCCATATCCATGGAAACATTATATGTAATGTTGGTAGCGGTTTACCCTATACACCTTATGTTGATCCTGCTTTTCGCGTAGATGTGAATTCTGCCAGAAAACCCTGGACATTCAGCATAGATGCGCGATTAAATAAAAAAATCACTGTTTCTTCTTTTTCGTTGGATACCTTTATTGAAGTAACCAACTTCACAAATTACGAAAATATAAGGTACGTATATTCACGGACAGGGAAACCTTTCGATCCGGGTGCGTCATTGTTAGGTAATACGCCAGATTCCAACTATAATCCGGCTCATATTGGACCTCCCCGAGCAATAAAAATCGGAGCATTCGTCGAATGGTAAATCGTTTCACAATTATAATAACAGCGATCATATTTAATACAAGTGTTTTTGCCTCCGATGATTGTAATAAATGTCATTCACCGGTACCCTTGTCTCCTAATTATAAAACTTTAGGCTCAACAGATATTGCTGTAGGTATTTTAGACAAAGGACAGCTAGCTGACTACAGTGGTAATATGGGTGATTTAGCAAATTATCATTTATGGACAGAAAACTCAGGTCATTGGCCACGAACGGGGTTATGGGATCGTCAATATGCCTTTGGTTTAGGTTTAATTGTTGGCATTAATGATACAAACGTTATTGAGACGGTAAGTCAATGGGAATCGGAAGTGACGGATTGGTTGCCACGGGACTTTGCTTTCGGAAGAGACTATTCTGGTGATATTGTCTCAGTTTCGGATGAAACCCCTTTCCAGGCATCCAGTGATTTTTACGAAACATGGCCGTATGGATACTATGATGTTAATGGAGATTGGAATTCAACTAGTGATCGTATTTGGCCTGGTTTTTACAGAGTAGATGTAGGGAGTTTAACACCCCAGGAGATCAACGATCATCCAGATGCAGTATTATTACCAAAACGATACAACGAATTCACATCGGATCGTGATGTTTATTGTGTTTATAATGACAACCATAATTCACGTGGACAAGTTGGAATTGAAGTAGAACAAACTGCACACAGTTATGGTCGTCCATATGCTGAAGATTTTCTTTTTTGGGACATGAAAATCCATAACACAAGCGGTGTAAACCTGAATAGTATATATGTGGGAATGTATGCCGTATTCAGACCCGATTATGATTACCATGATTATATCAATTTTGTGGATTCAGACGATGATGGTATAAAGGATTTGGTCTACGTATATGATTTAAATAACGTTAAGAATAAATCATGGTCTGGAACAGATGCGCCAATGGGAATCCCTGCATTACGTATTTATGATACACCAAATCAAATGGGAATTACAAACTTTCATCATTTTGCACGCGGTGTTTCTCCCAAATATGACGAACAAATGTGGGCTATACTAACCAGTGATATCTCCGATACAAACTTAACAGATAATGATTTTTACTTCCACGGGAATGATATCAATATTGATGATACAGATACAGATAGTATTGCCTCCTATTATCCCAGATGGTTTGATGATGAAAGTGGTGTGGATCTTGAAGGAGATGGAATAAATTTTATCGTATCCTGTGGACCATTTGATTTGCTAGCCGATTCCACGGTAGCATTTTCATTAGGTATGATTATGGGTGATGCAGGAACTGTACCTGATAACCCTGATACCACTGATTTAATGTCCAATGTTCTAATGGCCAATGATATGTATAGAACATATTTTCAAGGATCGCCTCCACCAAACCCACCGAATGTAATTGGAATTCCACATGATCGAAGTGTGATGTTGTATTGGGAATCCGAGCCATCAGAAAGTTCAGTAGATGCTGTAACACAGAAAAAAGATTTTGAGGGATATAAAGTTTTTAGGAGTGAAGATCAAGGAAATACCTGGGGTGATATAATTACTGACATGCACGGAAGAGAAATTGGTTATCTGCCGATTGGTATATTTGATTTGATTGATTCAGTAGGTGGATTAGATCCAGCGTTTCCGCAAAATCTTGGTACCGATTCGGGACTATCACATACCTTCAAAGATAGTAACTTAATAAATGGTGTGGAGTATTGGTATTGTGTCACAGCCTATGACAAAGGTAATCAGCATCCTGATAGTCTTGAGCAATCGTATATATATCCACTAGGCTCATCAACCATAGAACCTCATACGGTTTCAATTGTCCCAGGAAGAATTGCTACAAATGTACAGGCCGCTATTGGACCAACTGGTAATTTGGAACCAATTGGTGGGTCATGTGAGGGAATTGTACGGGTTGAAATTGCTGAATCTGATTCAATATTAAACCATGGCTATAAAATATCATTTACAGAGGATGCTATTTACGACAGTAGTGATGGTGAAATTATTTATGGCACGGGATTTACCCTCATTGATACAACGGAAAATGACACATTATTTTATAATAATCCTTTGTCTGATAAATCATTAGATAATTTGCCAATTGTTGACGGTTTTAGACTAATTGTTAAAGATGCTGAAAAAGGAATCAAGTATGCTGGTTGGACAAAGGTTTTAAATGACACATGTACTTTTGATTGGCGATTTGAAAGTATTGATCCTTCCGCGGGAAACCAGATTGTGCAGAAAGATATTAGTACAATTGATGATTGGAGAATTACAGTAACATATAATGAACTACATTCTATTCAATGGATTGATATTTTTTCTGGAGTAGTTCAGGATTCCATGTTGGATTTTCCAATAAAAATCGAAATCACTACAGATTCTGAATCGCCAAGAAACGTCACACCCGAGTCCTATTTAGGCGAATTTGCTATTCCTGCTCCATGGGATTACCGTAAAGATTATTATAGCCCTTTAGGATGGGACTTAGAACCTGGAGGATTAGGTTTTCTTGAGGCAGGTCCAGGTTGGTATGATAAGCATGTGGATATTATTATTCTAGAATCTGATTACATTGATACTGTGTATCACGAGTCTGGGTTAATGGATTCCATAGTAACAGATACGACTTATAATTACTTATTTATGTTCACGAATAATAAACCGGATACGTCTATTTATTATAACTCTGAGTCAAATCAAAATGACTTATTAATAATTGATGCAAAAGCGCCAAGCGATGGAGATGAATTCACTATCATCACATGGAAGAATTTTACACCTGATATCTCTTATACATTTGGATTTACACCGCAGCAGAAAAAAATCATTGAAGCAAATCCGTTAAAAGATATTCGTGTTGTTCCAGACCCTTATGTGGTAACCAATATTTGGGAAACATCTGAGTTTGGGAAAAAACTTCAATTTAATCATTTGCCTGACCAATGTACTATCAAAATCTACACTCTTGTGGGAGATCATATAGCCACAGTAAATCATGATGATCCTAATGGATACGCCTTTTGGGATATGCGTACAAAAAATGACCAATTTATTGCGCCAGGTGTATACATATTCTATGCAAAAACACCCGATGGTGGCGAAGCAACAGGAAGGTTTTTGGTGATAAAATGATGAGATCATCATTATCAAAAACAGTATTTGTTTTACTTATAATTTCATTTTCATTTTCTGAATCGTTTGATAAAGTCGGTACAACTACTGCTCAGTTTCTCAAACTAGGAGTTGGTGCTCGCGCAATGGGAATGGGCGGAGCCTTTGTAGCCCTGGCAAATGACGGAAGTGCAGCATATTGGAATCCGGCAGGATTAATTACTGCTGAAAAAATGGGAACACAATTTAATCACCATCAATGGTTTTTGGATATTTCTCAGGAATATCTCTCTGTTTATTACCCCGTAAACCGTTCCACAGTTGCTGGATTTTCCATTACAGCACTTACAATGGATGAAAAAGAAATAACGACAGTTTCGCAACCAGATGGTACAGATTTAACATATTCAGTTATGGATATTGCATTAACTGGCAGTGTTGCACGAAGGCTTAGTGATCGTCTTAGTTACGGCTTAAACGTAAAGTATATTCAATCCACAGCCTACAACGAAATTGCTAAAACTATTGCGTTTGATTTAGGATCCATTTTTTTGACCGATTATTATGGATTAACCATTGGGATGGCAATATCCAATTTTGGTGGTGAAATGCAATATTCAGGAACGGATTTAATTGACAAGGCAGATATTGATAGTCAATTTGATGGAAACGTTGAAACAGATGCGAATCTAAGGACCGAGTTATGGCCTATTCCATTGATGATTCGTATAGGTATCGCTATGAATTTGGTAGACAATGAAATAGCGCCAATACATTCTGATAATCATATTCTAACGGTAGCAATTGATGCTGAACATCCCAATGATGCACGAGAACACTTGAATATGGGTTTAGAGTATACTTTGTATAATATGTTAATACTTCGCGGTGGATATCGATTTAATTATGATATAGATAAGCTTACATTTGGGGCCGGTTTTAAGATCAATACTAATTCGTTTGGAGACTTAAATGTGAATTATGCCGTACATCCAATGGGTATATTTGGTCAAACGAACCAGATTTCATTAGAATTATTATTCAAGTAAACTTTTTTACTACAAATCATATAATTTCACAAACAATGGGTATAATCATGAGACGATATTTGCTGCAAAATATTTTATCAATCTTCGCACTGCTTATTATAGTGGGTTGCCATCACGCGAAAGTAACACCAAATCCAGAGGCGATTCCGCAAACTATGCCAACGGAAGTATTAACGGAAAAATTCCCAATTGCGCCAATTCCTGGTTTACCCGTGGCAGCAGAAGCATATTACTCACCGGATGGTGAATGGCTAATCTGCAATGCCCAAGTAGCCGAAGATGATGAAGTTCATCATACGTATGTGGCAAAAATTGATGGAAGTGAAATTATTCGCACAAATAATATTGGCGAAGATGCATGTTCATTTTTTATGCCCGACGGAAAGCGAATCCTTTTTACATCGACTAAAGATAATTTACACTTACCAAAAGGGCAATGGTCCAAACCAGCAGATTACCCGGTAGGAGCTGAATTATATATGTCCGATCCTGATGGTTCTAATCAAATTCGACTGACCAATAACGAGTATTATGATGCTGAAGTATCGGTATCACCAAACGGCGAATGGATTCTGTTTTCTCGGCAAATAAACGGTGAAGTTGATTTATGGAGAATGCGCCCCGATGGTTCAGATGAACAACAAATCACTTATACCAGAGATTGGCAGGAGGGCGGATCTTTTTATATGCCGGACAATGAAACCATTATTTACCGTGCCTGGGAGAGGAAGAACGAGGGACAACGTGGAATGCCCATGACCATTTTTACTATCAAACATGATGGAACTGATTTAAAACAACATACGTTTGACGATGGAACAAACTGGGCTCCGCATCCAGGTCCAGATGGAAAACACTTTGTATTTGTAAAAGTCCTTCCACCACATAATTTTGAAGTCTATATGATGAACTTGGAGACAACTGAACAAACACGTTTGACATATAATACTGCTT
>JABMOV010000058.1 GCA_013203145.1 Fidelibacterota bacterium | reverse complement strand
ACCGTACATGTGTAAACAGTTGGTGTAACGCGAGTTGAATAATATCGTCGGACAATGCATTTGCATCTTCTAATAATTGCAGCCATTTTCCCATGGGCCCATCAAAGGGGAGCAGCTCATCGTCGGTACCGCGAATAAATATTGCGGGAGTCATCTGGACCAATCTGCTGAAAGATTCCAGAAGTCCTTTTTTCTCAACGATGCCAAAACCCATAAGACTGCCACAGCGTTCGTTGTCGGTATTGTTCCAGATACGGTATCGCAGATTCTCCATATTTGCTGGTTTCCCATTCCAAAACGGACTATGGGAAAACATCATAGAGGATAGGGGCGTTATACAATCAGCAACAAAGGCCATTTCTTCTGCTTCCTCTAACGAGGAATAATCCAGATTAATCTGAACGCTGGTCGTATTCCGCATCATCCAGGGTCCCAATTCTCCTGTGAGAGAAAATCGATTGTGCATATGATAATATTTGTTTTGATTTATTAGCTCAATATCTTCCGGGGCGAAAAACGGTTCAAGCGATAAATCCAACTGAATAAGTTCCTCACGATCTGCAATTTCTTCTGTATATCCAAAATATTGTTGCAAAGATTTATCAACGTCAAATAAAGTTGTATGAGGCGGGGAAGCCCATTCCATTTGACCGCCTGGTTCAATGGAGATGTGGGGAGGAGTCGCAGTTTTACTAAATTTTTGCTCTAATTCATCTTTCATTGCCTGAGCTGAAAAAGATTCGCCGATATTAACAGGTAAACGTTGACCCTCTTTTGTATAATAAAGACACTCAATCTCGACGCCTATCTTTCGATCTTCAGGTGCCTTTGTATTAGAAAGTATCGAGGAAAGGATTCGGTCTGTGAGCGTCATAACGCTCGAGATTACAGATGTGACAGCTTAACGCAAAAGGAAATTGTGGTTATATCTTATAATTAAGTAATAATGTCGGCTTTATGCCGTCCTTGCCGAAATTAGTAATATAGCTCGATTCCAAACCAAAATAGAAATGGTTGCTAATCCATGGCGCGTTTATTTGAAGACCAAACGCAAATAGAGGGCAATTTCTTCTTTCCTTGTCTCTCCATGACCAATTTGCTTCATAATAATAAATCCCGTATTTCATATAAGCCTGCACGGGATATATTGTCAGTGCGGTTTCGCCATTTAATGCCAGTCCTGAAGATTCGTAAACATCATAATAGAAATAATTATTTGATCTATAATATGCCATACTAACTCCATTGCTGGCGATAATATTTCGCTTTTCATTTAAAATCGCAGGAACAATAAATGAAATCTCCCCAGAGCCATAACTTTCATAAGGAATTCCCGCAATCCCAACACGCCAGTAGGCCTTTTTTAGATCGTGTGCAAGGATGTATGCTTTTGCTCCTCTTACGCCGCTGCTAAATATATTGGTGATTCCATTACTCATGCCCGATGTAATGTTTTTTGAAGTCTTTACTGTGGCGTTGATTGCGGAATCATAAAATTCTACATTTTTTGTCATTGATAAATCTGTAGCAACGGCTTTCATCCCTCGGGTAAGTATGGATTCAATTCCAGAGTTACTGTCATAATCCGTTACCTTCAGCAACTCTCCCGTTTCTACATCTATCATACGGACAGAGGCAGTAATAATGTTTCCGACAATGCTAATGCTCCCACCAACAATTTGCGTAACGCCCACCATTTTACCGACGGAAACAAGACATTCATCTGAGACACATCCCGATTGCTGGAAACCCTGTTCCTGTAAAATTTCATCCATCAACTCTCTTTCGATAACCTGATATGTTTCCAATTTTACCAATTCGTTTCGCAGGCGATTGGATAGGGCTTTGTTTTCGATGGCATTAATGCCGTTCGCCTCAAAATCCACTACAGCGATGGTGGTTTGAGCAGACAGCGTTGAAATAATTAAAACCGTGCTTAATAATAAAATTGATTGTTTCATGTTTTTACAACCGGTTGCTTAAGAAATCGATATGGGATATGTTAACGGTTTAGAGTTTATAACTGTTTGATTAAGTTCACGTTATTCTTCATCTGCGGTCGATTTCATATATATTATTTTGTTAGTATTGGGGATAAAGCGCGGTGTTTCAACCCAGCCCCGACTTTCAAAGGCATCCTCAATTGTTACGACCTCTTTTGTCGTTTTGTTTATCAATGTCAGTGTGCTGTTTTCTCCCTCGATGACTGTCTGATATACAATATATTGTCCAGATGAGCTTATGCTAGGATCATAATCAGCACTAGCGTCATCAGTCCATTTTATTTTCTCACCTCCATTAACGCTCATTGTAAAAACATCACGTTCAGAACCGCTCATCATATCAAATAGAATTGAGTCGTTTTCTGCAAAAAATTCTAAATTGAATAAATTGCTTGTAGATGCAATCCAAACAGCTGAATCTTGTAAGAGCGTGTATCGAAACACATCCTCTGAGATATATGACTTATATGTCTTATAGATAAGTGTCTCCGTTGAGGAAATCCAAAAAAAATGAATAGGCCTGGAGTTTCCATGTATTATGGGCGTTATTGTGTCATTAGATAGATTTAGTTTATATATATCGCTCGTTCCGCTTAAAAAATATATTGTTGTCTCTGATGCAAATCTTACATTCCACTTGTCTAATGAATCAGAAGTGGCCATTGTCCATTCCTGGGATATTAACGAAAAAATAAATATTTGGGCTCTACCTTCAGATTTAGCTATATGCGCGAATTGATTTCCGGAAGGACTGATCGAAAAATGTTGTGAATACCAATCCAAAATTTGTATTTCTGCTCCTGTTTCCATATCATAAAACACCGTTTTCTCGTTGGTTGTATATATAATTGTTTTTCCGTTTGATGAAATATTATAATTATTGATTGCTGCAGTTGAATCAATTTCGATTTTTGATTTTTGATGTGATTCAATATCATAAACATAAAGATTTGTCGAATAATTATAACTATTCCAGCTATCGTCCTCTTCATAGGGAAGGCAACTATAAATAAAAAATAGAAAACCAACGACTATGGCTTTTTTCATTTCACTACCACACGTTCTATTCTGTTCACCGACATAGAGGTAATGAGTCCTATACCGCCCTCAACGTTTATAGAAAGGTTTTTAGCGCCAATCCCCATATACTGTGAAAGAAATTCGTCGTCTGCGTTTCTTATATATTCATCAAAATATGGATCTAGAGAAAGAATATCAATCACCATTGAATCAGATTCAAAATCGCTATTTTGAATATTTTCTCTATCCCAGATATCAAGCTGTGAATACCAAGATGTTTCCTCTGGTTTCAAATATAGATTACGTGGAAACCAATAAGGACTGAAATCTTCGGTTAAATGTGCTTTAATTATTGTTGAATGATCCGAATCTGCCTCCCAGGCTATCTTGTAACCGGATAAAATTGAAACTGTGTCGGGAGTTTGGTCTTGTAGTGCATTTGGCCTTGGCGGTGTTGTGACAATCCCGGTTGCTATTTCACCATTAGAAGAAATTATTTCTATAGTATATGTTTTTTGAGGTTCAGGATAAAATTGAAAGGTTGAGTCAAAATAAAAGCCGCCATAGTCCCATAGCAAAAACCGGCTCGACATGTTCCTATATGTTTCCCACGAACCCTCTATTTCTAGATTGCGAAAATACTTTGAGCCCACAAAGTATAGAGCGTATGCATTTTCATCATCATAAACCGTCACCTGGGCGTCTTCAACAACATAAGCTGACTTCATTCTTCTTTCTACTATATAATCATATTGTCCTGAGCCAAACCAAATCGTGTCGTACACATCATAATGCTCCCTTTCGTCTAGCTTGAGTGTTCGATGTACGCTAACAAAACTTAAATAGGAGGTATCTGTTGAAATAAGACCAACCACATTTAGTTCGGACTCATAGTCTGATTCAACTTTTTCCCAACCCCATTCTCCGCAACTAATTACGAGCAACATCAGTATTAGACCATAATCTTTAAAAACTCGAGTCTTCATTGTTAAAATTCTATTCTCCATCCAAAGGTTGGCATAAACGGAAACATGGGAACTCCAAAACGATAAATACCCGGGTCGGATTCTTTATACATCTTAAGTCCTTTCATTTTTCTATCTGAGTAGACATGGATATACAATAATACATTTAAATGATTTGTTACATTCAAAATGTCAAAATACCATTCGCGCGCACCGTATTTTGTTTCTTTTCTTTTTGAGAATCCAACATCACACCTGAAATAATCAGGATACCGTTCACTGTTTTTGTCGCCCAGAACATATCTTTGGTTCCAATTAAGATCGTTCCAATCAAAACCAATGTTTTCCTTTCGACCCATGATAGGAGTATATGGGTTTCCAGACATATAGGTAATAGCTATACTGGCATGAGTCCGCTCCGTCCATTGCCAATCACCAACAATGTTCAAAGCATGGGTTCTATCATAGTTGGGATGATACCAATCATGTTTGATTGTTTTCTTTTCAACGCTCGAATAGGTATACCCAACCCAACCGCGAATCTTCCCCATTTGTTTTTTCACTAGAATCTCAATTCCGTGTGCACGTCCCTGTGTATCCCAAAAATCATTAAAGGGATTAATGGCAACTAAATTATCGAATTCATCTATTTCAATTTTTTCTTCATTTAAACTTAAAAGATTGTTAAAGCTTTTTTTGTATGCTTCGATTCGTAAAAGAACATTGTTTTTAGTGATATATTCTAATCCCAAGACAAAATGATCAGAGAAGCTTGCTACCCGGTCTTCCGGGATAGGCATCCATAAGTCTACATAAGCAAAGTTCATATCGGGGGGATTAACAATAGTTAAAAATTGATGGTATCTGCCCATGGATGCTTTAAAAGACAGGTTCTCTCTTATAAAGTATTTTATGCCTAAGCGAGGTTCAAAATATAACGTGTCATGTAGGCAATAATCGTAAAGTCTAATTCCTGATTGCACAGAAAGGTTTTTCGAAACCGTCCATTTATCCTGAAAGTATATTGATTGTTCGTACGGTCGGCGGGAAATCCAAATAACAGTATCTGCCTGCAATACAAAGCCGCTATCTTGGAGGCCTCCAGAAGAACTATACAACCCAAGATCAAAATCAATTTTTTTGTATTGAAAGCCTGTTGTAATGGTATGATTGGGGTTGGGACGCCAGGTCAATTCTGATTCAATAGTTTTATCGTCAATTTTATCAAAGGCATCAAAATAGTTTTCGTTTCGATAATTTGTTGTATCCTCTCCTGTACGTGTATCCCAACCAGAGCTCTTATTGTCCAAATCAATTGCAAAACGAAATCGACTATTGGCTACGAATGTTTTCAGTACTAATTCCGGAGAAATCAGCCAACGCCAAGTGGCTGAATTAATAAAATTTCCCCAACGCCAATCAAGTTTTCCAAGATTGTAGTGTTTCGATTCGAATTTTTGCCCTTCCTCGATCCAGCCATATTTATCTGTGTCCTCAACGTTTATAGCCAATATATCGTCACCAAAATAGGAGCTTAGTGTAAGGCGGTGGTTGTCATTCAAGTCCAGATTTATTTTACCTTCCAGATCGTAGAAATAGTAGGGAAACCCGGGCAAACCTTTCTCCCAGTTTCGATTGTCGCGAAAAATGTAATCTGCAATATCAAAGCCGGCCTTAATTATTCTATCAAAATAGGTTCGTCTACCTGCCAGCATCCAAGAACCTTTGATACCCTTGTAGTCTGGCAATGGACCTTCAATCATTGCTTTGCTCGAGAGTATAGAAATATTTGCCTTGCCGGTGAATTCCTCCGTGTTTCCTTCACGGTTTTTGATCATGAGAACCGAACCCATTCGTCCGCCATATTTCACCGGGAATCCGCCAGAACGAAAATCTGCTTCTTTGATGGCATCTGTGTTAAACGTAGAAAAAATACCTCCTAGATGGAAGGGGTGATATACATTAATTCCGTCGAGCAGGATGAGGTTTTGGTCTGGCGTTCCACCGCGTACATACAGCGCACTTATAAAATCGTTTAGGGTGTGAACTCCCGGGAGCAATTGAATCGCGCGAAAAATGTCCGCCTCAATAAAGGCTGGCATGGCAGAAACTTCTCTTACATCAAGTGTGATCTGACTTGGTTCAACCATATCAAGGAATTTCTGGCGTTCGGCGCTTACGATGATTTCGTCTGCTTCAATTGGCCTTTTTACGAGTCGATGATCCTGGCGAAGATTTTTGCCTTTACCCAATACAATTGATATTTCTTTCTTTTCGTATCCCATAAATGAAACGATAAGCGTGTATTCTCCTGGGTATATATCTGTTATGACGTAGTACCCATCAGAGTTTGAAACATTACCATAACGGGAATCCTTGAGAAATACGTTGGCATAAGAAATTGGTTCACCGGTAGCGTCTTCCCTGATAAAACCGTTAATCGCGCTCCGTTTCTTTTTTAAGCCGTTTTTTGAAATGATATATTGATTACCAACTTTCTGCCATATTAGCGATGTACTCTTTAGTAAAGCAGTTAAAGCTTCATATTCATTGCACTCTGAGCAGGTTGCAGATATGAATATGTCCTGAACGTGATTGTCCTGATAAATTATGGCGACTTCAAATTGATCGCGGATGCTATCCAATGCTGTTGATAGCGGTATATTGTCATATTCATAAGATGTTTTGTCCTGAGCAAAACACAGTGTAAAAACAAGTGCCATAAAGGGGATTTTATATGTCTTCATAAATGTATTTCTAAATACTATTAGTAAATAACGTAATAATCGTCTTTATAAGTATATTTCTTCTGAATCAAAAAAGATAAGATTGTAAGCGATTCGTCTAAATTATCTGCGTTTATTTTGCCTGAAACCGTAATGTTCTCCAGTTTTGGATTATTTAATCTGATTTGTATATCAAATGTTCTTTCGAGTTCATCACAGACTTTTACCAATGCTGTCTTTTCAAATATTAATGTGTCGTAAATCCATCCAGGATAATTGTCTAGTGCCATTGTTTCCGGACTTGACGGCTGTTGATTCTGTTCAAAACGTGTGCGTTCCCCTTTTGTTATGGTAACAGTGCTATCGTATTGAATTACAGCAACCGTGCCTCGGATAACAGCCACTTCAATATCTTCCGAATAATTTTTAACATTAAATGCTGTTCCAAGAACTTCAACCTTGAGATTCCCCGATGAAACAATGAAAGAGGTGGATGAGGGCAATATGGAAAAAAACGCTTCTCCTTCAAAAGTAAGATTTCTATTAATTTTATCAAAGTCGCGTTTATACGATAAAGTAGAACCGCTATTTAATTGAACGGTTGATCCGTCGGGAAGTATTAATTCCTTTCGTTCTCCAAAATTAGTGGATATTGAAATAGTGTTCCAACTATTATATAAATAGGGACTAAACAATATAAGAAGGATGGCCACAGAAGAAAAGAACGCGAGTATGGGACGTTTACGAAACCGCCATTGATATCTTTTGCTCTGGGAATTATTAGCAACGGGACTCTTATTTAATTCTATTTCCAGACGTTGCCACGCAGTATCTGTTTCCGTATCAGTATTTTGATATTTCTCCCGCAAGTGATTTAAAAATGTATTTATGGGGTTATTCATGGCTTACCTATAATAGATACGATTAAAAGTGGGATTACCCCTATTTATAAAGAAAAATATTTGTTTATTATTCGATTCGCTTTTGTAATGTGGTTTTCTACTGTTTTCGTTGATATCCCCAAAGAGACCGCAATTTCACGATGGCTTAATCCTTCTAATCGTGACAGAGTAAAAACTTCAGCACACTTTTTCGGTAGTTTTTTATTAATAATCCAGATGGCCTTACTTATTTTTTCTCTATGTTGGTCGACTTTTTGAGTCTCATCGTTTTGGCTGTACAGTTCACTGGTAATATCATCGCGGTGATCTAGTCTTACTTTATTATGTTTATAATAATCCAGGATCAACCGACGACTAATTGTTAACAATAATGAAAGTATAGGTTTATCCGTTTGAAGTTTTGCCCGCATTTTCCAAAGACGTAAAAAGGTTTCTTGAACAATATCGTCTGTTAAATCACGATCTTTTATACGAAAATGAACAAACCTGAAAAGAATAGGATGCATTTCAAAAAACAACTTTCTAAAAGCTGTTTTATTTCCAGATTTGATTTTGAGTATAATTTCTTTTTTCAATTTGTATTATATGCGACGTAAAAGAATATAGAACACTTTAAAGTTAAAATTAGAATGACAAATTACATGACGGTTATTCCTTCATCGTCGGGTCCAAAGCATCTCGAAGTCCATCGCCCAATAAATTAAATCCGAAAACGGTAATTGCAATGGCAATACCCGGCGCCATGGAGATCCACGGAGCTAATCGCAGAAAATCTTTCCCTGTGCTTATCATGGCTCCCCAAGACGATATGGGCGGTTGGGCACCCAAGCCCAAAAAGGATAAACTGGCTTCTGCCATAATAGCTCCTGCGATTCCCAATGTGTAGGCGACGATCACGGGAGCCAAACAATTGGGTACGACATGCTTCCACAGGATGTGCCATTTGCTAAAACCTAACACCTTTGCCGCTTTGACAAATTCACGTTCTTTTACAGACATAACTTGTCCACGCATGAGTCGTGCCATTCCAGGCCACGTCACAAACCCAATGGCCATGAATACAACAAACAAGCTGGGTTCAAATGCTGCTGTAATGCCAATGAGGAAAAGAAGTGTAGGAAATCCAAACATAATATCGGTAAAACGCATTATTATGGTTTCACGCCAGCCACCATAATATCCTGCAACGGCGCCTAACAACAGTCCAACAATCAGCGATAAAGTTGAAGCACTAATACCCACCATCAATGAGATTCGTGCTCCGTAAAGCAGCCGCGACAAGACATCCCTGCCAAAATTATCTGTACCTAACCAATAACGATGATTACTAACCCATTCTTTTTGGGTTTTCCCGATTAATTGATTTCGATGAAGTGTAAATGTGCGGTTTAAGCGATCTGTATATTCAATTCGTTCACCAAATTCTTTTACTTCACGAACCGCAACCATTTGAAGTGGTAACTCCGGTTGGTATCGGAAATGAATAACTTCACCGCGAAAACCGGGTGGTTGATTTAAAAACTCCAACACTTGAGCGTTTGGATCCATGGGGGCAATTATTGGTGCCAATAATCCCGCCAGAACGATAATACTCACAAATACCAGTCCAACAATAGCGGCTGGATCGCGCATAAGCTTTTGTCGTGCCACGCGCCATGGAGATTGAACCTGCTGCTTCATTTGGTTTTCTCAGTTTTGCGCTCTGCACGTATCCGCGGATCAACAACGCCGTACAATATATCTACAACTAAATTTGCTAAAATAAACATGATCGCCATAAAGAGAACGGTACCTTGAATAACAGGGAAGTCCCGTTTTAAAATGGCATCCAAAGCTAAACGGCCTAGCCCGGGCCAGCCAAAAATAGATTCCGTTAATACGGCCCCGGACAGGTAACTCCCGAAATCTGTACCGATTACTGTAATGACCGGAACTAACGTGTTTGGGAACGCATGCTTGAGGACAACCTTCCATTCGGGCAATCCTTTCATGCGTGCAGTACGAATATATTGTTGATCCAATACTTCCAGCATGGATGCCCGGGTTAGGCGGGCCAAATAGGCTGCAGAACGTAGTCCAAGAGTAATTGCAGGTAGAATGACGTACTCAATTCCACCAAATCCAGTTGGGGGCAACCAACGTAAATACACACCCACAAACAAAACCAGCATGAGTCCAACCCAAAAGACCGGAGCCGAAATGCCGATTAGGGCAAAAAACATGGTTCCTTTGTCTAGCCAGGATCCTGGTTTTAGTGAAGAAATAATACCGACAAACAATCCAACAAAGATAGCCACCACCATTGCAGTTAATGCCAAAATCATTGTGTTGGGAAACTTTGCCATTATTTGAGCTGAAACTGATTCCCCCGTATAAAACGATACACCAAAGTCCCCATGGAGGATGTTCCATATATATCGAAAGAACTGCATGATGATTGGATCATCCATGTGGAGTTCCTGGCGTAATCTTTCAACGGTCGCTTCGTCATATCGCTCACCCACCATGGATTGTACCGGATCACCGGGAACGATATACATAAGAATGAATGTAATGACGATGACGCCCAACAAAACCGGAATGGTTTGCAGAATTCGATTTAATATATATTTACCCATTACAGTTCTTTATACCACCCGTCATAACGTTGGGCATTGAAAATGAGTTTTGATTCAAATCCTTTTAGCCACGGTTGAATTACCACATTGCTTTCAGGGTACCAGAGAAATACCCAGGGCGCTTCTTCAAATATCCGCCTGTTGGCCAATGCAATAAGTTCCTCGCGTTTGGGCGTTGCCGGCAATGCTTGGATCAGATCAATAATGGAATCAATTTCAGCATTACTAAACCGGTTTCGTTTCACCATGGATTCCTTAGAGTGGAATAATGGATACAGAAAATTTTCACCATCGGGATAATCAGCAAACCAGCTCAGATAATAGAGCTCCGGCTTGCCTTCTTTGACAGCTGTTCGAAATACATTCCAATCGCTTAGCAGTAGCTCCACACGAATTCCCACAGCCTGCCAATTAGATTGCATCGCCTCAAGAACGTGATACATTTCAGCGTCCCCTGCAACCCACAGTTTTGTATCTAATCCATCAGGGTATCCAGCCTCTTTTAAAAGTCTTAACGCTTTTTCTGGATCATAAGGATAGGGATCAATTTGGTTTCCTTTTAATAACGACGGTGGCACAGGTCCAGATGCAGGGATACCAACGCCAAACCGTAATACTTCAATGATTTTTTCCCGATCAACGGCATAGTTCATTGCTTTCCGTAATCGAATATCATTAAAAGGTGGACGTGAACAATTCATCCCCACATAGTATAAACTCAGATCGTCCTCTTTGTAGAAATATTCCCCCCATTTGGGATGGTTTTGCCAGGCGCGAATTTCCACATTGGGTACATCCAACATATCAAGATTACCCGCTTCGAATTCTGCGCTACGAGTCATGGGTTCAGATAAAATACGTATTCGCAATCGTGGCATTATTGTTTTTTTGCCCCAGTAGGATTCATTTCTCGCAAAAATAATTTCACCGTCACGTTCCCAGGATTCCAGATTCCACGGGCCACTTCCCGCAGGGATCACATGAATATTTTCAATTTGCCGATAGTTTACGATAGCCGCTGATGGCATGGCCAGATATTGTATAAATGGAGCAAAGGGCTCGTTTATTCGAATAACAAGGGTCGAATCATTTTTTATCACAAGGCCGGATACATTTTTGGCAAGACCCTTTAGAACATCTTTCGCCCCCACGATTCGATCAAATAACCACGATTGCGGTGATGTTGTTTTTGGTAAAAGAATTCTGGTGAAGGAATACACCACATCGCTTGCTGTAATATTGTTGCCATCAAAAAACAATGCATCCTTGCGTAAATGGAAGGTGTATTCGATACCATCTTCAGAAACTTCCCAAGCATTTGCCAAACAAGGTACCAATTCCGTTCCCACATCAAATCGCACAAGATTGTCATACACAAAGGACATGGTACGACCAGAACGAAAATCTGTAGCGGTGGAAGGATCAAACCCGCGGATATCGGCGGGATAGGCAATTGTCAGTTCATTGATGTTCTTATTATCGGGAGCACACGAAAGAATTAGCAGAGCAAGGGGCATGATTGCTAGAATTCTTTTTTGTGGCAGTGACAGCATGGCGGGAAAATTACACTGGATTATTGTGCGAAGCTAAGAGTAGAATGATTGACGACAAAGATGAGGCCAGAAAATACATATTAAACATTACTGCCTGCATTCTTTCATGAAGAGCGTTAAATTTCAGGCTGAATTTTCTTACAAAAAGAGGTCTTAAATGAAACATGTATATTTTTTCGGCAACGGTAAGGCTGACGGTCGTGCCGATATGAAAAATCTTTTGGGCGGAAAAGGCGCCAATCTTGCTGAAATGACTAGCCTTGGCATTCCTGTTCCGCCAGGGTTCACCATCACAACAGATGTGTGCACTCTTTATTATGAAAACAACGGACACCTACCTGAAGAACTTGATGGGCAGGTTCGTGATAGTATTTTACAAACTGAAGCCATTATGGGAACCAAATTTGGTGACCCGGAAAACCCACTTCTCTTTTCCGTACGGTCAGGTGCTCGTATGTCCATGCCGGGAATGATGGAAACAGTTCTTAATATTGGTCTTACATCCAAAACGATTCCCGGGTTTATAGCAAAGACAAATAATCCGCGCTTTGTATATGATTCCTATCGCCGTCTCATCATGATGTATTCTGATGTTGTAATGGAAAAGGCTGCTGGGATAGAACCCAAAGAGGGCAAAGGTATTCGTCATCGTTTAGAGAGCATTTTAAAAACATTCAAAGAATCTAAGGGTTATACATCTGACGTAGATTTAAATGGTGATGATTGGAAAGCAATCTCTGACTCTTTTAAAGATGAAATTAAAAGTGCTCTTGGTAGTGAATTTCCCGACGATCCATACGATCAGCTTTGGGGTGGTGTAAAAGCCGTTTTCTCCAGTTGGAATGGAAAAAGAGCCATCAGTTACCGTCGCATTGAAGGCATCCCTGGGGAATGGGGTACTGCTGTGAATGTTCAAACCATGGTCTTTGGAAATACTGGAGATGATTCTGCCACGGGTGTGGCGTTTACTCGTAATCCGGCCACAGGAGAAAACCTCTTCTTCGGCGAATGGTTACAAAACGCACAAGGTGAGGATGTTGTGGCTGGTACACGAACACCAAACCCACTTAACCTTGCCACAAAGACCGATGGTAATAAAGAAAGTTTAAGCTTAGAAGAGTTTTTGCCGGATGTATACAAAGCATTAGATGGTTACCGTACTAAACTGGAAAACCATTATCGTGATATGCAGGATGTGGAATTCACAATTGAAGAGGGACGTCTCTGGATGCTTCAGACTAGATCCGGAAAAAGAAACGGTCCCGCTGCAATCAAAATGGCTGTGGACATGAAAAATGAAGGCTTGATAAATAAAGAAGAAGCAATTCTTCGTGTGAAGCCTTCACAGCTGGATGAATTGCTGCATCCCATGATTGATCCTGCTGCAGAATTGACCATCGATGCTCTTGCCAAAGGTTTGCCCGCTGGTCCAGGTGGTGCAAAAGGACAAATTGTCTTTACTGCCGATGACGCTGAAGCATGGGCCAATGATGGCAAAACCGTCATTTTATTACGCGAAGAAACATCGCCCGAAGATGTACATGGAATGCATGTGGCTGCTGCAATTTTAACCGCTAAAGGCGGAATGACAAGCCATGCAGCATTGGTAGCTCGTGGTTGGGGAAAATGTTGCATCGTTGGTTGCGCGGCACTGCAAATCGATGTTGATAGCAAAGAGGTTCATATCAATGGACAAACCTTCAAAGAGGGTGATTGGTTTACTTTAAATGGTACAGCTGGTAAAATCTATTCCGGCGAACTTCCATTATTAGATGCCAATCCAGAACACAACCAGGAATATGCCCAATTGATGACATGGGCCGATGAAGTTCGCACGCTTAAAGTACGCACCAACGCTGATCGACCTGAAGATGCTGCACAAGCGCGCGGGTTTGGAGCTCAAGGTATTGGTCTTTGTCGAACAGAGCACATGTTTTTTGATCCTGAAAGAATTTTAGCTGTTCGAAAAATGATTCTGGCTGGCTCTCAGGAAGAGCGCCGTAGCGCCGTAATGGAATTGCTACCGTTCCAGCGTGATGATTTTTATGGTATCCTGGCAGCAATGGAAGGCTTGCCAGTAACGGTTCGTTTTCTCGATCCACCGCTCCATGAATTCATGCCTCAGACCGATGAACAGATTGATGAGTTGGCTGGTGAATTAGGCATTACATCTTCTGTAATCCGCACACGCATGGGAAACCTTCATGAGTTTAATCCTATGTTGGGTCACCGTGGATGTCGTTTAGGTGTTGCTTACCCGGAAATAACAGAAATGCAATCCCGTGCAATTTTTGAAGCAACAGCAAAACTCACCAAAGAAGGTAAAAATGTCCATCCTGAAGTCATGATTCCATTGGTGGGTACATTCACTGAGTATACGAACCAGGAAAAGATAGTTCGCGCAACAGCTGCAGCCGTTATGGAAGAACAATCAATTGAATTTGAATTCATGGTTGGTACCATGATCGAGTTGCCCCGGGCAGCCTTAACCGCTGATCAAATTGCAGAACATGCCGAATTTTTCAGTTTTGGTACCAATGATCTCACTCAAACGACCTATGGTTTCAGCCGTGATGATATAGGCGGATTTTTACCCTACTACATTGCAGAAGGCATCCTTGATCACGATCCATTTGAAAGCCTTGATGTAACAGGTGTTGGTCAATTGGTTAAAATGGGCGTAGAAAAAGGTCGCAGTGTTCGTAAAAACCTAAAAATTGGTATCTGTGGTGAGCATGGCGGCGATCCAGCTTCAATCGACTTCTGCCATAAAACCGGTTTGGATTACGTAAGTTGTTCTCCATTTCGTGTTCCTGTGGCACGATTGGCTGCAGCACATGCTGTGTTGAATGACAAATAATATCGCTTTTCACATATAGTGTAAAAAAGGGCTTCTCTGATGAGCGGCCCTTTTTCATTTATAAAATGTCATTGTGATCCCGCCCGGTCTAGAGAAACAACTCCAGAGAAGTATGAGATTGCTTTGCCATCGCGAACTGAAAGTGATGCGATCTATACTATAGAATTGATACCATCAGCTTACGGCTAGTAAACATTTTCACAATAAAACTAAATAGGAGAAAACTCTGCTGAGAAATGTCTGAGAAACTTAGGTTGTTTTGTTATTTTATAACCTCTCAATGATGCTCTTTTATCATAGAGCTCCCTGGCCACCTCAACGACATAATCGATGTGACTTTGGGTATGGGTTCTCCGGGGGAGAGCCAGGCGGACCAACTCCATATGCCCGGGGGTTTCTACGCCCGTTTTCTCATCAATTTTTCCAAACATCACTGAACCGATTTCCACTGTACGGATTCCACCTTCCAGAAAGAACGCTGTTGACAAACTTTGTCCCGGATACTGTAATGGTGGAATGTGAGGGAGAAGTTCCTTGGCATCAATATAAACTGCATGTCCTCCTGGAGGCTGAACAATAGGATATCCTATTTCAGCAAGATGCTCTCCTAAATAGCGCGCTTCGGCTAATCTATATTTTAAATAATCTTCCTGCACAACCTCTGTTAAGCCAACAGCAATAGCGTCCAAATCTCGGCCGGCTAAACCACCGTAGGTTGGAAAGCCCTCTGTTAGAATGAGCAAGTCTTTTTCCTGTTGCGCTAAAACATCGCTATTTGTACACAAGAAACCGCCAATATTAACCATGCCATCTTTCTTTGCGCTCATGGTGCAGCCATCGGCATAACCCATCATTTCTCTCACAATTTCTTTCACCGGTATTTCTTCATAACCTGGCTCCCGTAATTTTATAAAGTAGGCGTTTTCTGCAAATCGTGCAGCGTCGAAATAAAGAGGAATACCATATTTATCCAGGACAGCTTTAACGGCTTTTACATTTCCCATGGATACGGGTTGGCCGCCACCGGAATTGTTTGTTATGGTCAACATGCAAAGCGGTATTCTATCAACACCAACATCTTTAATTGTTTCTTCAAGTTTTTCTGGATCCATATTTCCTTTAAAGGGATGTCGTGATTGTGGATCCAATCCTTCGTTGATTACCAAATCTCGGGCTTCCGCATGCTGAAACTCCACATTGGCGCGAGTCGTGTCAAAGTGTGTATTGTTTGGTACAACATCCCCGGGTTTACACATCACCGAAAATAATATTCGCTCTGCAGCACGGCCCTGGTGTGTGGGAATGACATTTTTAAATCCCATTAAATCTTGTACTGCAGCTTCAAAGCGTTGAAAGCTAAGGCTGCCGGCATAGGATTCATCTCCGCGCATAATAGCCGCCCATTGCTCAGAGCTCATGGCGCCAGTACCGCTATCTGTAAGTAGGTCGATTATCACATCTTGTGATTTTATTTTAAACAAGTTGTGTTTTGCCTCTTCTAATATCCCAATACGCTCTTCTTTGGTAGTGAGGCGTAATGGCTCCACAGACTTAATCGTGAAAGGCTCTATTACGGTTCGAAATGTTTTATGGTCAGATGACATATACTCTCCAAAAGTTTAGGGTGGATATTACTGAGTTTTACATGTTAGCTGATAGAACGGTTATAAACAAAAAACCCCGCAAATGCGGGGCTTTTAAAGAATGGGAATTTATTATTCCACCATATCTCCGCCTTCAATGAAGTCGGCCAATTTAAAGACACCGTCTTTTTCCATCTGTCGCGCTGTCTTTACTAATTCTTTTCGCGCCCCATCAACTTCACGCTTGGCAATCGAGCCTTCTACGGGTTCATACATGGCCTGTTTTTTCTGCGGTAGGTTATCCAGTACACGTTTTTCCATCTCCTCGGGCATTCCTTTTAGGGCCAAGGCTACTGTATCCAATTCAACTGAATTCATAATGTCTCGTAATAGGTTGTCGGGGAAATACTCAAATATGTTCTCAAAGGTAAGATGATATTTTTGGATTTCCTTGGCAAGTTCAGGACTTTCTCTATGAATGGCCTCGAAATATTTTTCTTCGTCTGCTGGTGCCATTTCTCCAAGAATTTCAGCAATGTCCTTTCCGCCTCCGCGTGAGAATTCAACTGTGCGAGGTAAAAAATGTGATTTTTCTTTTAGGTCTGTTGCAATATTTACAACCGCTTCAAGAGGTACGTTTTTGAGGTTACCCATTTCAATGAGAACGCGACCTTTGTCTTCGGGTTGCATCCTGTCCATTACCTTCATTCTACGTTCTGCTGGTACTTGAGCCAGAATAACTGCAACAATTTTTGGTTCTTCAGCGGCTAGAAGTGCAGCTAATTGTTCTTGAGTAAGCGTTTCAAGAAATTCAAACGGTCGTTTTGGTTCATCTTTGTCATCTGCCGATTGAAACTTTTCGCTTACAAAGCTAAAATAAAATTCTTCAATAACACGTTTTTTAACTGAAAAGGAAACGCTTTCCATTTCGCGTATGGACGCTCGAATCTTTCGAATCTCAGTTTTGGTTAATCCGGTTACGAGTGTCAAAGCGAGGCTTTCACCTAAAACAGAAAATAGGATTGCCACTTTCTGCAAACCGGATAGACGATTATAATCAATGATCATGGTGTCTCCCTATTTCTTTTTCCGTTTTTTCTTATTATCAGATTCTTCTTCAACCTCTTCAGGTTTTTCTTCCGGCGCCACTGGTTCTGGTGGGGCTTCTTCCTGCATCCATTCCTTTACTATTCGGGTGGTTGTTTCAGGTTGCCCTACGCTCATTGATACAATTGACTTTCTGATATCGCCGATTTCGCTTTGTAATACGGCGGGGTCTTCATCCACGCTCGGAGATGCCGATTGTTGTGCCGATTGAATCGGTTGGACAGACGCTTGTACTGGTTCAGCCTGAGTTACGGTTTGTGGTCTTCTTTTTTTTTTAGGTCGTCGTGGCGGATAGCCATAAGGCGGTGGATACATAGGTTGACGTTGCCCACGAAAAGCCATAATCATTAATGCTATCAATAAAATAAGAAGCAATGATCCTAAAATTGATAGTAGAACAGTAACGAATAGCGGTAAACCGGAGTCTTGTTGTAATCGATCCAGATCGGCCTGGACGGCTTCTAGTTCTGAAATTTTTCCTTCAATTCTTGTATCCAGGTTTGCGCGTTCTTGTTCTTTTTGCTGAACAACCGATTCAGTTTCGGTTGCTTCTGAGTCGGAAACTGTATTCGAAGTCAGCATATCTTTAAGTTGTTGAATCTCTGAATTCAAGGCTTGGAGCTTTATGGAGTCCTGGCGCAGTATTTCTCTTTTTTCTTCTTGGAAGGATCGTTCTTTAGCGGCGGATTCCAGCGTCCCTAATTGAGAAGAAAAGAATTCTCTGTCATCTTCCCGCCGTTTGGCCTCCTGTTCCTTATAGTCATCTAATTCTGTTTTCCAGTCATCCGTCCGACTATCATCTTTCTCACGACGAGTTTTTTCTAAAACTTCTAATTTTTCGGCAATATTCCTCAATAGAATTTGTTCTGCGGTTTTATCATCACGACGTTCTTTAAAGCTGGCGGTCATAATACTTAAGATGTCTCCACGAGCGCGGTTATAACGTGAGGCGACCATAACTATTTGACGAACATTTTCGATTAGTTCGGGAGCAAACCCTTCCTGCAATATTACACTGATTTCCATTTTTTGAACACGGGCCATAGAGGGGCGTTTTACAGAAGCTGTACGAGATAAAACATTCTCGCCAGCTTTGGATGATTTGTCTCCGCCCGCTGTCAGTTTTTCTTCAAAATCAGAATCAATTGTTTCAACATCAGAGCCTTGCGGTTCTACTTCAAATTCAAAACCCGGAATAGGGAGACCCACCATTGTTTCTGAGCCAACTTGACCCCTTCGCGACTCAGTGTCTTTCAATAATGCATCCATCTGACTCTCAAGCTTTTTTTTCGCTTTTGAACTTGTCGACCCACCTGTTGGACCATAGGTTACTTGCTCTTCAATTGCGTCGCTCAACTCTAAAGTTACATTGATATCTACCACAAATTGTGATGGGTCTAATATCTTTGATAGAGCATCCTTAATTCGTTTACGCAGATCATTTTCGACCATTAATTTCTGCGTGAGATATGTTGATTCCTGTCCAATCCCAACACTGATGGCAAAAACAACAATCATCAGTAGTGTAATGGGTTTTATATACTTTTTCCTCATAACCGCTCCTAAATAAACTTTATCAATTCTTCTATGCATGCTATTTGGTCTTATCAGACTTGCTGGTAAGCGGTTTTGTTCGGCTTCCAGCAGGTGCTAAAAATGTTATTTCTACTCTTCGGTTGCGAGCTTTTTGTTCAATCGTTGAATTCAAATTACGTATTAAATCCGCAGTAATTACGCGATCCGTTGGGCGATCTCGCGGAATATATTCGGCATACCCAACTGACTGCAATCGAGTTGGCTTTATCCCAAGAATTACAAGTTCTCTAACCACAGCCGCTGCACGCGCTCCAGATAATTCCCAGTTTGTTGGGTATTTTTCTTGATATTTTTTTGGCAAGAGGTCCGAGTCCGTATGCCCTTCAATCGCCACCATAAAGTATGAATTTTTTATCGTAGGAAGAAAGCTCGTTAAGATTGGAATGATTTCTTGTTTCAGATCTGCTGAACCCGATTGAAAGCTCACATCTGAAGATATCCCGATTGTAACGCCTTTTGGGCTCGTTGTTACCTCTACGGGTTTTTCACCAGAATTGGGATCAACTGGCATCTCTTCAACCATTTTGTCCACGGCTTTTTTGATATCAGACAACGACATTGCCTGACTTTCCTTTTTAATTTTTTTCCCAACGGATTTCCCCATCGAGTCAGCCATCTCCTGTAGCTTTACAGGGTCAATGGTTGATATAGCTGCAAGGAGTACAAAAAAGGCAAACAAAAGTGTCATCATATCTGCAAAGGTGCCAAACCATCCCGGCAATCCCTCATCCACCTGGTCTCGTCCTATTTGGATATACTTTTTCTTTAACTGTTTAATATTTTGAGCCATCGGAATTGCTTAGGCTTCTCGCTTCCATTCTTTTGGCGGAATAAATGAGTTTAGTTTTTCTCTTACAATCAGCGGGTGTTTCTTTTGATGAACCAACCTTGCGGCTTCAACAAGTAGGGATTGCACTGTGTTTGTAAATGTAATTCTTAACGAAAGCTTTGCGGCCATTGGTAAGAAAAATAAATTTGCAAATACTGCGCCGTAAAACGTTGTGATAAGCGCAGCAGACATACCAGCTCCAAGGGCATCGGTACCGCCACCTTCACCGCCAAACCCAGACAACATAATCACGAGACCAATAAGTGTACCAATCATGCCCCAAGCCGGAGCCATTGTGCCCATGGTTTTAAATAAATCTGCTTGCGTTTTTTCCCGAATTTCTCTGTAATCAATTCTGGTTACTAAAATGTCTGTTAATTCATCTGCTGAATAACCGTCTACCACCATTTGCACACCATCCCTGAAAAATGGGTTTTTAATGGATCCTATTTCTTTTTCGAGCTCTGCTGTTCCTTTGCGCGAAACCTCGGCTACATTAACCGCCATCTCTACATAATCGCCAAGCTTGGTATCGCCCCCCTTGAATACAGCTGCCATGGCAGAACCCAGCTTTAGCACTTCGGATAATGGAAAGGCAACGGATACAGATGCTACCATTCCCCCAAAAACAATGGCGAAACTTGATGTTGATATAAACCCAGCCATGCTGGCTCCTGCGGCCGATGCAGCTAGAAAGATTCCTCCATAAATTGAACCCAGTCCAATAATAATTCCAATGATGGTTGTTAGATCCATAAATGCTCCATTTATTCCTCAAATATACTTGTCGTTTTAAGGCGGTTTTCATGAAGGGCCTTTAAAATATTTCTTACATCATCATATTCGGGATCAAGGCGCAAGGCCAGGTTCCAGTCTATTGAAGCCCGTTGGATGTCCCCGAGTTTGTAATAAATCGATCCTCGTCTTGCGTAAGCTAGTGCCAAATTTGGATTAAGCTCTAAAGCAGATTCAACCTCTTGAAGCGCCCGTCGATAATCTCCTGAATAGAAATAGCGCAAAGACCGAGAAAGATGGCGCAAGGCTTCATTCATGTTGCTTTCCGAAACATTCGTCTTCAAAACCATGCTCATGAGCGAATCTTCTGTGGCTTTTGCGTGTTGCTCCATGGCAGATAACCTAATAATTAGGTTTCGCATTTCATTGTTCATCATATCCATAGAATCGCGCAATGAATGAACGGTGTAGTCAGCCATCTGTAACGTGGAATCAATTTGCGTAAACCGTTCATTTGTTCCTGGGAGCGTTATTTGTCCATCCACCCTCGGTGAAGGGCCTCCTCCTGATCGGCTCCCGGCAGGTGCTTTGGGAACCGCCATGTCTAAGCCGAACGTAATAGCCGGATGACCTTTCCAATACCGTGAAGACCAGTTTGGTAATTTTTCAATGTGGGTGAACCCAAGGCTTAAGCGATAATCCGAGGTAAGGGGGATGCGGAGTCCCACATTGACGCCTGTTCCGTCGAATTCACCCACGAAGTCCATACCACCCCATTTTTCAAAATAAGGTGTGTTTAATAAAAATCCTGCAAACACGCCAGCAGTCATACCTGCTGAGTCCGGTCGTGCTACTGAGTCTGCCGCAGCAAAGCCACCGCTACCAAAACCTAAAAATGTGCTCATGGCATAGCGGCCTAATGGTTTTTTACTCCCCACTACGACAAAAAATGATAGTTCGTTCGGGTTAAGGCTCAAACCTTGAGAATCTTGGTTCTCAAAAACAATATCCTGTAACCCGATTGAAACAGATATATCATTGTACGCATAAATGCGTTGTTGCAAATGAAAACCAAATTCCACCGGAATTTGTACCTGAGAGACTGCAAGATTCGCAGTTGCTGTTGTGTCTCCTCCAATTGCAGAAGAAAACCCCATTAAAAAGTTCTTGCCCAGCTCAGCTTCAAAGCGAATTCCTTTAGCGGTATTAAGTTCTGTGAAATTGTGAATCTCAAGACCAAACCCCGTTTGGAATAAATAGGGGCTTCTTTCGGGCAAGCTGGTGGGAATTCTCATCATGGTTCCCGGTCGCGTATAAGTTACCCGGGTTGCTGAATATCCGACGGCGGATATACAAGCGAATAGTAATAGATATGATTTCAATTTCATGGGATAAGTTCCGCCTTTTTAAGTTCCAATTGCGCCAGTCTTAGATAGTCACTGTCAGGATATTGGTTGACAACGGTACTAAATGACTCTAGCGCTAAATCTTCCCGTCCCGTTTTCCGAAATAACAGTCCTTTTTGTATAAGGGCATCATCTGTTCTCTCGGATTTTGGAATTCGCAACAATTGATCCAAGATCGTAATGGCTGTAACATAATCTCCTAATTGCTGATGGGCATCGGCTACCCAGTATAATATATTTGCCGCTGTAGGTATATCTGTTTTAGATAAATCTAAATTCAGGAATAGGTGAATTGCTTCTTTATAATCTTCCTTTTGATAGGCCATCACACCCGCCATATAATCAGATGAGCTGAAGGCCGGTTTTATTATTGTTGCTTTTGCTTTTTCCGGCTCTTTCATTTTTGGAACAGTTTTCATCGGTGGCGTTTTATCAAAAGTCGTTACTTCCTTCAAAATGGCTAAATCCTCTTCAACGGAGGAAATATCAATTTTCGGACGAGAAGGTTGTTGTATGGGCGGTCTATGATAATCAGCCAATATTCCCCTGAGCTCATGATTTTCATCTTTAAGAGAATGGATTTCACTTTGGAAGGAAACTTCAAGTTCCTCCATGCGCGTCTGGATGCGCTGAAGGGCTGCTAACATTTCTTTCGAAGCTGCCATATATACAGATCCGCTTTCCGCTTTCTTGATTCTAATTTTTACTTCATCTGAGGTATTCTGTACAAAACGAGAATACGATTCATTCCCGGTAGAGGGTTCAATGACAATGCCCAGATCTAAGAAAAAAATATCTGCTGTTGTTGGAGATACAGCATCTTGGGCAAGCGTGAGGCTTGCGCATATTAGAACAATGCTAATTATTTTCATGGTGAGAATTTTAGAAATATTCATCATTTCAGGATGTTGAATTATTCGTACTCTTCCCAATCAATAACATAAGAATATCCAATAAAGGAACCAAATGAGTGGGGGACATAAAGCTCGAAGGTTCCAACAGCTCCTGGTAGCAATGACGCGTCCGTTGTGATGCCGGAATCAAACGTATGGTACGCGCCCCGTACAAAGGATGTAAGGGTTTTTGTTTCTCCGCTCCAGTTTTTTCTGAATACAAAATCAACCTTGCTAAAATCTGCTCTTCGCCCACCAATATTCTTTATTTCGCCCGTGAAGATAAGGTTGCCCTGTTTGTCTTTCTTTTCGGAAATGTTTCCCACTAAAACACAATTCGCAGAATACTGTTTTGATGCTGCGCGATTCATTGGGTCGGCAGATGTATATTGCGGTTGTGCCAATTTTGGCATCGGTGGCGGTGAATAGCTGTCCCGAATTTGTTCGGGAATATACTCTTGCTGTTCTTCTGTGATTATGTTATCAACAACTCGAACTATATTGTCTCTATCAATAATCAAATAGCCTACAAGCGTTTCAACCTTCATCGTTTTATCGTCTTGATAAACAATTTTCCCAAAAACCGTACTGCCATTTTTTAATATAATTTCTTTTGTGTAAATGGCTAATGGATTCACCCACATTTTACTCATGGCTTTTAAATCTTCAAGCTCTGAATTCAAATGTTTTATTTCCGCAACCATTTTTTTGATTTCAAAGCTAAGCTCATTTATAATATATGACTGATCCTGGCCGCCGGCTTTAACTCCAGCTGCGGATGTCGCAGTCGGTTCGGTGGCACTTTTTACAGCTTGCTTAGACACTGTCGACAGATGTATTTCAAGATCTTTAACATCGTCAGCTATGATTGATACGGGAACAGAAGCTTGTCCCAATGGTCCCGCATTTATATCAATAACATATTCGCCTGGCAAGACCTTCTTTATTTTGAATTTCCCCTTGCCTATGCGGCCCTTTGTTTCGGTTCGTTGAACCTCAACGCCATCTTCCGTTTGTAGCAACACGGTGGTTGCCACCTTCTCACCCCGCTTGTCCAATACTATACCAGCAATGGTATATGTATCAGCAGGGATCGCGTAGGAAGAGAGGGCGCATAGCACTATAACAGCTATGGAAAGCCTTTTCATGTGCGCCTCAAATTTTATTATAACTACCTCGGATTTGCAGTTCTTGGAGTTTAAAACACCAAGACAGTAAATATTACCGTGAAAATTTCAAGCAGTCAAGAATTAATCCTTAACTGAAAAATAGAGTGAAATTAGACCCAAGGCCCGTTTTAAGTGGATCTTTGCGCTTCTCAATTCCCCTCAAACGATGTCATAATTGTTACTATAAATTGTATATCTCTGAGAATTTGTTTTCTAAATAATCCATGAATGGACTAGCCGACAAAGGACTTCCAGTAAGGTCTAAGATCAATTCGGAAGCTGTTTTTCGACGTCCCACTTCATGTACTTTTGTTTTTAACCAACCCTGAAGACCTAAGAGTTTTCCATGCGCTAGTTGATCCTCTAAGCCAGATATCTCTTTGCGCGCCTGGTTCATGATTGGTACATTATATAAATTCCCTAGAGCATAAGTTGGAAAATATCCAAATCCACCAAAAGACCAGTGAACATCCTGTAAAACGCCATTGGCGTTTGTGTCTGGACGGATACCTAAATATTCTTCCATTTTATCGTCCCACATTCTTGGAAGCTCAGAAACAGGTAAGCCTTCGTTTATTATAAGTTTTTCCATTTCAAACCGCAGCATTATATGCAAATTGTACGTAGCCTCGTCTGCATCAACGCGGATAAATGTTGGTTTTATTGTGTTGATTGCCTTATAGAATTGGTCTAGCGGAACATCTTTCAGGTTTTCTGGAAACAGACTTTGAAGTTTCGGATAATAGTGTTTCCAAAACGGTTTGCTCAACCCTACTAGGTTTTCCCATAATCGCGATTGGCTTTCATGGATGCCAAAGGAGATGGCTTCGCCAAACGGCGTTCCAAACCAGTCCGCGCCTAATCCTTGTTCATAAAGAGCATGTCCTCCTTCATGAACGGTACTTGAGAAGCCGGACAAGAACTCATTTTCATCAATACGCGTTGTGATCCGTACATCCGTGGGGTGAAAATTGATTGTGAAGGGATGGGCAGATCGATCTTGCCGACCATAATTCATATCATAACCCATATCTTTTAATACTGAAAGCCCAAACTCCCACTGTCTATCGGCATCATACTTTTGCTTCAGTATTTCTTGACCTGTATTTACTTTGGAGTTTTTAATCTTTTGTACTAACGGTACCAATCGATCGCGAACCTCTCCAAACAAACGGGTTATTTCGACGGATGTCATGCCGGGCTCATAAAAGTCTAACAAGGTATCATACGGTGACCCTTTTTGTCCCAGGTATTCAATTTCTTTGTTCTTGAGCTGAATAATTTTTTCTAGCCAGGGGGAAAATTTAATATAATCATTTTCCTTGCGCGACTCAGCCCACACTTGTTGGGCCCGAGAAGTTGTCTTGGATAATTCTTCTACAAATTCACCTGGAAGAGCTGCTGCACGATGGTAGTCTTTCCAAATTTCACGAACAAATCTTTGGCTTTCGTCAGACAAATCTTTGTTTGGTTCTCCATTGCCAATGTTTACAACATCCCTCAATGGAGCTTTGATTCCATCTCCAACAAGTCGTTCATGGGCTAATGACTCTAAAAGCGCAATTTGTTCGGCTCTTGCATCGCCACCCCCGGCAGGCATATAGGTTTCCTGATCCCAATGAAGCAAGGATGCTGCTCCATGGAGATTTGCAATTACGCGCAATTCTTTTTTTAATTGTTCAAGGGCCTGCATGGCAACTCCCAATAATGTTTATTTCCAAAATGATTCTAGTACTTCTTTTTCTTTTTTAGCTTTATCTAATGATGCTTTTGCATCTGCTTCTAGTTCTTCTGGCAAACCTAATTCAATAGACTTTTGGTATAGCTCAATTATGTTTTGGTAATCACTGTCGTCCTTTTTGCTATATCCCTTTGCGGACCAATAAACAGAAAGGCCATCGTCCGGCCGGTAATATGATGCTTTACTAAACTGTTCTATCGCATCCCACAGCTGACTTTTGTTTCCTTTTTTAAATAGTCTGTGGCCCTTTGCCATCGCATATGCGTATTTCGCCTTTATGTTTGTTTTATCAATCTCTAAAGCTTTGATTAAATAAGCCTCGGCTGTTTCATAATCTTTTTTTTCAAGAGCCTCATCTGAAAGATTAATATAGGCCGCAATGACCATCGGGATTATTTCAGGATCTTTATCAGACCGTAACAAAATCGAATCTTTATGAGATACAACATATTGCGGATCTGTTTCGGATAGCGTCTTCAAGCTGGGTGTTGACGAAAAACATCCTATCGCGCCTAAAATAAGCAATAGAATAAATCCCTGAATTATTATTTGCCACGGTTTCATCGTTTAATTATTTCCATTATACCAAAATAAATCCCGGTGTTCATAAAATGATTTGTAGAGTTCTTGCATGGACTCCACGACAAAATATCGATCTTGGATATCGCTATAATCAAACCTTGTCATTACAATCTCTTCGATATCAAAGGGCAAAAATTTCGATCGGCTTGATTCGCCCTTAGCACATTGAACAACATTGCGCGTTTCATCGTGGGAGGATATAATACCTGCGCCGTATATCTCAATATCGACATCATTTGGTTTCCGGCGAAAACGGTCTGTTTCGCCATGGTTTTTCACCAGACCAAATTCATAAGTCCACCAGGCAAAGTTTTGTAAGCGTTTAAGATTGTGTGAAACGAGTTCTGATCCCAAATCTTTTTCATCTTTAATTAGGGCATATCCCAATTTGCCCATATCTGCCAGAAATCGCGCATAATCTTTATTCATCAAAAAGGGAACATGCCCCTGAATGTCGTGAAAAATATCTGGTTCTGGAGTGTATCCTTGGTCGTTTTGAATTGTTTGTCCAGCATATTTTTCATCAAACCGCGGTGACTGTCTGACGATATCTGTCACGGGAAATTGTCGACTTGCGTTTAAGTCAAAAAAAAGTTCCTCATCTAGAAACCCCGCTGCTGGGAAGAGACTCCATCCTGTGGAATTTTCTATTAATGACGATATGTCGTTAAAACTTGGGAATCGGTCTCTAGGTATTGGGAGTGTTTTTATGCCAAGTAGATATTCCCTGCAGGCGTACCGATCTAATTGCCATTCCTGGTTCTGATAAAGTCCCGCCCAAATTTTATTTTCAAGATTTGTTACTTCATCATATTTCTGAGGTTTTCGGTACCCATCGTTCCGTCCAAAGATTTTAATTCCACCAATAGCGTTTGGTTTTATGTTTGAAAAGAGGTGGTCATATTTTTGATGTTGTTCGGTCATGATTGAGGGGTTTATAATTGGCGCGAATTTACATTGCCGTCGGATTGAAACAAATGTCTGTATATAAATCAAAAGCCCCAACTTCTCAGCTGGGGCTTATATAAGTCACTCTCCATTTATAAAGCACACTTGACTTAGCAAGACACAGCGATAAGCTAGTCCTATTATCTTAAAACCGTCAATACGTAGAACTACGTATTTTTTAAATGTTTTTTCACTATAGGTAATCATTTAATTTTTACCAACAATTAAATGGTTTGTTATATTAGATGATACGAGTATTTGTAGCCGACGATCACAACATTGTCCGTGAGGGTCTTATCATGGTATTGTCGGCCAATGAGGAAATAAATATTGTCGGTTGGGCAGATAATGGGGCATCTGCTGTAAAACAAATATGCTCTCTTAAGCCCGATGTTGCGCTCTTGGATATATCCATGCCGGAAATGAATGGTATCCTTGTCGCGCGCGCAATTACAAAAGACTGTCCATCGGTTCGAACCATAATATTATCCATGTATTCCAGCCGTGAATACATACACCAATCTCTATTGGCCGGTGTATCTGGATATCTGTTGAAACATTCCGCAGCTAGTCAATTGATTGAGGCCGTACAATACGTACATAGGGGTGGCCAATTCTTTAGTGATGCAATACGCGATATAGTTATCGAATTACAAGCACAACCAGATTACGTGCGTCCAAATCCCGTGCCGGAACTCACAAGCCGCGAAATTGAAATTCTCAAGCTGATTGCAAAAAGGCTGACCTCGAAAGAAATTAGCGATCGGTTGTTTATAAGCACCAGAACCGTTGAAAAGCACCGCGAAAATATGATGAACAAACTCGACCTTCACGATGTGGCTGGTTTAGTTCAATATGCCCTTGCCAACGATATCGAAAACTAAAGCAACAATAATATTATCAGCATTGTTGTAACGGCTCCTGCGCCCCACATTACTGTTGTTTTTGAATTTCCATCCTTAGATGTTTTATAAAGTAGCCAATTATCTGGGTCGATTTCAATATCCTCAGCATTGCTAAATGAAAAGATCTGGCTCTGATCCGTGACGGGTAACCGCTCTCTTCTCGAATTGCCTTCTTCAATCAGTTCTATCTCTAATGGCATTTGAAAGCCCTTCGGCTCCCAGAAAGCTGTTAAGGTCACGCTAGTGTCAGATTTTATCTCTGATATATTTAATATGGGAATATCTTTTGAATAGAGATAATGATTATAAAACCACTGTAGATCTTTGGTGTAATATTCCCCAACAAGTTTTATGAAATCATCCGTAATAATATGGTTTTGGGGAAGCCGTTTTTCTTCTTGAACGAGTCTGTATAATAACGAATCCATGGCTTCTTTGCCCATGAGATATCGCAACATGTGTAGCACATAAGCGCCCTTGAAATATATATCCGAAGTGTACACTTCAGATGATGTGGCATTCCTCGTTGGAACAATCGCCTGGTTATTTTGAATTTTTGGTTTTACTGTTTGCAGGAAAAATTTTATGTACTCCTCTGAGCCATATGTCTCTTCGATAAAAAGACCTTCAACATATATTGCGGTTCCCTCATGTAACCATAAGTCTGCCCAGTCATCTGCTGTTAAATAGTTTCCCCACCATTCATGTGCCATCTCATGAAACAACAAAAAATCATATCCCAGATTTGTATTCACGTAGTTATTCCCGTAGGAATTCATTGTTTGATGTTCCATGCCCAAATAGTCCGATTGCGCTAATCCAAACTTCTCCTTTATGTATGGAAATTCGCCAAAGTGTTTGGCGTAAAATTTGAGCATATTGTCTGTCTGCTCTAAAAGCGAATCGGCTCCATCAACGGCATCCTTGAGGACATAAAAAACGATATCCATATCTTTTTCGCCGTGATACGTTCTACGTCGTTCAATATAATTTGCCACATTGAGCGTCACACAATAATTGTTAATTGGAGACTGTGTTTTCCAGTGATACGTGTGCCAGCCCTCATCTGCATCGCTTATGTTTACTAAAACGCCATTTGATGCCACTACCAGCGGCTTAGGCACCGTAAAAAACATTGCAACACTGTCAGGCTCGTCTGACGGGTGATCTTTACATGGCCACCAAATTTTTCCGCCTTCGCCCTGGCATGTAACGCCAATCCACGGATTTCCGCTGGCATCCCGACTCCAATTGAATCCGCCATCCCAGGGAGGGTTTTTTGCTTCCGGCGGTTTTCCGCTATATTCAATCCGGGCGGTGATTGTTTTTAATCCCTGAGCGGCCCCCGGTATATGGATAATAATCTTATGGTGTCGTCGTCTATATTCACATTCAATATTATTAATCCAAATATGGCTTATTTCGTAAGCGCTTATGAGGTCGATTTCCAGTTTTTGAAGATTTTTTATTAGCGGTTTTACTCGAATATCGGTATAACCAGAGATAGATTTCGTTGTTGGATCAATTTTTAAATGAATCTCATAATAATTCACATCATATGCGGCCTGGAGTGCGCTTATTTTCCCACCGGACTGATATTCCGTTTCATCAAAAGCGGATAGACATGTCGAGAGGAAGAGGGCGATAGAAAATATGATCGTTGTTTTTTTCATGTGATTGTTTGGATTGTTAATTTACCAAGGTT
>JABMOV010000057.1 GCA_013203145.1 Fidelibacterota bacterium | reverse complement strand
CTTGGATCTGCAAAAGGGTTGAAAGCGCGTGTACATTTAGGGAAAAAAGAGTGGCTATCAACGTTGATAGTTGCTTATAAAGGATTTGCAATAATCAAAGATGTTGCACGTGATAACCCTACGTTGATAGATGCACAGCTCCCCATAGGAATGGTAGAATATTATGCAGGGATTAGCAGTTTCCTGGTGAAATGGGGCGTATCTATATTTGGATTAGAAACAACCCGGGAAGCAGGAATTCAAAAAATTGAAGATGCTGCACAGAATGGTGATTGGTCATGGATAGAAGCCACCAGTATTTGCGCCTTTTTATATTTATGGGTTGATACCGATGTGCAAAAATCATTGCTTTATTCAACCACACTAATACGGGATTTTCCCAATAATTATTATTTCCAGACTCTCTACGTTGAAAGTCTTATTCGAACTGAGCAATATGAATTGGCCCAGAATCATTTAGTATTTATGAAAAATGAACTAGACAGCCTAACGGAGATTCAACGTAGTTGGTATAAGGCTTTTTGGTCATACGAAATGGCATTATTGGCATTTGAAGAAGGCAAACTGGATGAAGCGATGACTTATGTTGATGCTTCCATAAATAATTATTATGCCGAATTAGATATTGTGCTTACCAATGCCTGGTTATTAAAGGGAAAATTACACGATTTAAAAGCCGAGCGACATCACGCATTAAAAGCCTACAAGTCGTGCATAGACCGGGATAATTATACTTCCGCCATTGATAGAGCAAGAGCATTCACTAAAAAGCCATTTCACTTATAAGTATATAAATGACTACAAACAGACAATTCACTCTCAGTAAGTTTAGTTTAATGATCAAAGTTTAAAAAAGCATGATAGAGCGACGAAAAACACGACAAGTTAAAATTGGTGGAATTCTAATTGGTGGAAATGCCACCATTCCGGTTCAATCCATGACAACAACAAAAACCCATGATGTGACTGCAACGTTGAAAGAAGTTGAACGATTGGAAGAAGCTGGATGTCAGATTATCAGGATTACGGTTCCAGATCAAAAGGCTGCAGATGCATTATATGAAATAAAAAAACGAATGACGGTGCCACTGGTTGCCGATATTCATTTTAATTATAGAATGGCTTTGGAAGCTGTCGATGCAGGAGCTGATAAAATTCGTATTAATCCGGGGAATATTGGTAGTCTTGATCGTGTAAAAGAAGTATTAACAAAAGTTAAATCCGCTGGATTACCCATTCGGATTGGTGTGAATGCCGGCAGCCTTGAAAAAGATTTAATTGAAAAATATGGTTACCCAACTGCACAGGCAATGGTGGAAAGTGCGGAAAAGCATATTAATCTATGCAAAGAATTTGACTTCGAAGATATTATTGTTTCGCTAAAGGCATCCAATGCACAACTCATGATTGAAGCGTACCGCCTGTTTTCATATAAATTTGATTACCCACTTCATTTGGGTGTAACCGAAGCGGGACCAAAAGCTTCCGGTTCCATTAAATCATCAGTAGGGATTGGTACATTATTAGCAGAGGGAATTGGGGATACAATTCGCGTTAGTCTGACTGATGATCCGGTGGAAGAAGTTCATGTTGGATTTGAGATATTGAAATCCCTGGGATTGGCTAGCAAAGGTGTCACAATTGTTGCATGCCCAACCTGTGGTCGATTGGAAGTGGATTTGTTTAAAATAGCCGGAGAAATGGAAGCACGACTGAAAAACATTAAGACACCAATGTCCATCGCTTTGATGGGATGCGCTGTAAATGGTCCAGGCGAAGCGACTCATACAGACTTGGGAATAGCATTTGGAAAAGGGAGTGGACATTTATATTATAAAGGTGAAAATTTAGGTAAGGTCACAGAATCTAATGCGATGGATAAGCTTGAGGAATTGATTGACCGTTTTGAAAAAGAGCAAGCCAGTGGAGGCTAATATGCGGATATGTTTATTTTTTCTTTTGATTATGATTCAATGGATTCCTGCGCAGGAACCAAAAGAGCCCATGGTATCACCAATAGTTGCTTATTGGAAAACGCTCAGCCCTCAAGAAAAAGAAGTTTTTCTATTCAGTTATATGACGCAGACTTTTGACACATACAATAGTATGAAAAATGAAATGGGTCACAATGAAATCACTCAATGGTACTACGAAAACAAAGCTGAGTTGGTTTTTGGTGTTTTTGACCAATTAGAAGTTTCCAGTATGTCTGAGTTTGTTGGATGGATCGATGAATTTTACAGCAATGAAGAATTTATGGGTAAACCATTTGACGAAGCGTTGAGCTTTGCCTTTCGGTTTCAACAGGCTGCCGGTGAAACGCTATGGGAAAAGTATGAAAATGTTAAATTCGGAAAGATTAAACCCAACTAATGTCATTTTTACGTCCGGAATTTTTAAAAGAATGGTTGAAAATATTTAAAGAGGATGGTATAAAATCCCTGCTAAAACAAAAAGGGTGGAAGATCGTCGTAGCTTTTGTAGGATTTTATTTAGTCAGAGATAGCATACTATATATATTAATACCGTATTTATCTATTAAGGGTATTATTTCGTGCCAATGAACTGATATTAAAGTTTTCTGCAGATATTATTTATCTGTTTTATATTTAGAATATTTCATTTAAACGGAGGCCAGATGCCTGCTAAAGTGTTAAGTAGTGCCGTTATTGGCATTGATGCATATATTGTTGAAGTAGAAGTTCACATCACTCGATCCCAACTTCCTAAGTACGTCACAGTTGGATTACCCGAAGGCGCTGTGAAAGAGAGTAAAGAACGTGTAAGAGCAGCGATCCAGAATACGGGATATCCATTCCCACCACATCATATTACAGTGAATTTGGCGCCTGCAGACATCCGAAAAGAAGGCTCAGCCTTCGACATGCCAATTGCCATCGGAATTTTAGCCGAGTTAGGTCACATTGAGTTATCCTATCTGAAAAATATTGTTTTATTAGGTGAACTGGCTTTAGACGGAACTCTTCGACCGATTAAAGGTGCTTTGCCTATTTCAATAGCTGCCAGGGATGCCGAAATACAAGGTATTATTTTGCCAATAGAAAATGCTCAAGAAGCGGCAGTTGTTGAAGGAATAAAAGTTGTAGGTGTGAACGATTTACGGGAGGTGATTCAGATACTTAACGGGGAAATCAAACCTAAGCCTGTAAAAGTAGATAGAGATCAATTATTTAAAGAATCGACTGACTACACGTACGATTTCAATGATGTAAAAGGGCAGGAGCAGGTAAAACGTGCATTAGAAGTCGCGGCAGCAGGTGGACACAATGTAATTATGATTGGACCTCCCGGCAGTGGGAAAACGATGTTGGCTAAACGGATTCCTTCGATTCTACCACGATTAAGTATAAATGAAGCGTTAGAATCGACCAAAATTCATTCTGTAGCAGGATTATTATCCGACAATCAAGGTTTAATCGGAACACGTCCATTTCGTTCACCTCACCACACGATTTCAGATGCAGGTTTAATTGGTGGCGGGAATGTCCCAAAACCAGGTGAAGTTAGTTTAGCGCATCATGGTGTATTATTTCTTGATGAATTGCCAGAATTCAAGAAAAATGTTCTTGAAGTGATGAGACAACCGCTTGAAGATGGTCAAGTAACAATTTCAAGAGCTGCTATCTCATTGACGTATCCATCACGATTTATGTTGGTGGCTGCAATGAACCCGTGTCCATGTGGGTATGCAACCGATGCCAACAATGAATGTACGTGCACAGGACAAATGATTCAGAAATATGTCAGTAGAATATCAGGACCACTACTGGATCGAATTGATATTCATATTGATGTTCCTGCGGTACCGTTTAATGAATTATCCGCGATGGAAGGGAAAGAAACATCAAAGGAGATTCAAAACCGCGTGCAAAGATCGCGTGAAATTCAATTGAATCGTTTTAAAGATTTAAACGGAAAATATAGTAATGCACAAATGGATCCAAAAGAAATTGCGAAGTATTGTCAGCTCGATAAATTTTCGATGAAATTAATCAAAACAGCAATGGAACGTTTAGGCCTATCTGCAAGAGCCTATGATCGCATATTAAAAGTTGGACGTACGATTGCTGATTTGGATAAGAGTAAAGATATACAGTTAGAGCATGTAGGTGAAGCCATTCAATATAGGAGTTTAGATAGAAAATTATGGTTATTGTAATATATATGACGGAGATCACATTAGTGATAAGTGCAATAATAACTACATTGGAGATTGATAGAAAAGAAAATTATTATGATAATCGTGCAATAAAATATATATAGTGAAAATATTTCTTTGACAGTATAATATTTTTCATATAAACTCAACCGTAACGAAACAGGGGAATACTAATGAAAAAATCAATATTTGTCTTATTAGCCATAGTTTTATTGGTGGTAGGTTGTAACAGTCAAGAAAATCATGATCAAAATAATATCAAAGTAGAAGGTTTTCAAATTTATGAGGGAGAAATATCAATTTGGAATTTCAATGACAATGAGATCGTAGCAGGAATTAATTCATATAATGCTTCCAATGATTTGAATGGATATTTAGATAAGCTATTCATTCTTCAAGTAGAAAGCGTTCCTATTGAAATCACTAATACCAAATTTATTGGCGTTGTAAAAGTATCTGACGAAACCATTATTCTAGTTGATAAAAACAATAATGTAAAATATACTCTTACAATCAGCGAAGATGAACAATTTTTTGGAGACAATGTTATTCTAGGCTATGGAATTGGTCAAGTAACCGGTGAATTTTCTGTTGATTTATTTATTACTAATCAGAATGAAAGTTTCTATCAGAATATGCAAGAATATTATTCCGTTGCTTACGGAATTGATATATTTAATGAAGTTACTATTCCAACGCCTGTTGGTTGTGGTACCTCATCGTGTTCAATGACCTGGACAGTAGGACCAGTAACATATTCTTGTTCGGTGACATGCAGAGATAATTTTGAAGCCGAATGTAGCGGGAATGAATGCAGATGTGTAGCTTGTAGCGTTTCGGGCGAAAAAGAAGGTGGTGAGACAAATAACTAATCACTTGTTTAAAATGAATAACAATTAATAACAGGAGAACTACAATGAAAAAATCACTATTTGTCTTACTTGCCACCGGGGTTTTGGTTGTAAGCTGTAATGTCGGACCATTTACAAGCGGTCCTGACCAACAAACAGTTGTTAATTCAACTGAGAGTGTAACACCTACTGACATTTGTGCACATGAGTTGCAAACTCTCAGACATGATGGTGGGGCAGAAATTGTAGATCCTGAAGAAGGCACATTTTATGAATGTCCTGTAGACGAAATTCATGAATCGTTTGGTGGTGAAATGGTTTATGAAGGTCATTTTGCTGAAAATACTTCCGGTCTATCATTTTCTTTGCATTTAAGTAGAGGATATGAAATTGAAATTGGTGGTGATGGATTCGTTGAAATTTCTGATGAACATAATTTGCAAATGGTATTAATTGATGGCGATGATGATGAGGACGATGACCATGGTGATAATGATGACGAAGATTGGGTTGATGTTCCTGAACCTGGAACATACCACGTTTTAAAACTGCGTAAAGTTGGACATGATCATGGTCGTTCTTCCGGTGTTGGAATTATAACAACTCCTAATGTTGTAATTGTTGATAAATCTGGTACGGATCAAGGCACTTAAGAGATATCTTAAATTATGAATTTATTTAACACCTATATATCCCGAGATATTAGAGATTTATTCCCCAGTAAAGATGTGTTGCTACCGCCTGATGTAATTATCAAACATGTTTACGAAGAACAGCTTAATGTTAAAACAGAGGATATTTACAAATTAAATCTAATATCAAGAGATAGGGCGTTATACGATTTATCGAAAAATATTAATAGTGATGATGATATAATTAGCGGCATTTCCTGGACTGCATTAGGTGGTATTCACACATTTAATGGAAATTACAGGGAAGCTTTCTCGGCGTTTAATGTTGCTTTTGAAAAATCGCTCAGTAAAGATGGTATCACCTACTTATATATTGAGCTATCGTGCTTGTTAAGAAGATTGAAATATGAAAATGAAGCACGTTCAATTCTTGAAAATATACTTAACGATACTAAAAATATAAACTTAAGACACCGTGCAATTACAGAATTAGGTACAAGTTATGAATTTTCTAACCCAGACAAAGCGTTATTCTATCTGTACAAAGCTGAGAAATATTTTAGATCAATCAAAGATAATGAGCGGTTAGTACCAATTATTCGACACATAGGCTCAACATATATAAATCAAAAAAAATACAATGAAGCTCAAGATTGCTTTGATGAAGCTGTGGCAATCTCCCTTGATAACAATCTCTTAAGGCATTATTATTCCTGTCTTAATGATATAGGTTGGCTACATGTTGCAAAAGGTGACTATGAATGGGCAAAGCAGATATATTTAGATTTGCTTACATATAATCTTTCTCCTTATTCGAAATCTCTTGCTTTACAAAACCTTGGATATATCGCATATGAGAAAAAAGATTTTAAGGAAGCAATTTCCTATCACAGTCAATCTTTGCGTATAACACGTGATCAAGATATGCGTGATATGCTTTTTGAAGATTATTACAAATTAGGCAAAAGCTATGAACACATAGGAGAAACTGATTTAGCCGATCACTTTTACAGCGAAGGTTACCGGGAACTTCAAAAAGAAATAAATCTTGGTTTACGTTTGATGGGGTATCGGAAATCATTGCTTGATAATTATGTGATTTTCTTGCAAGCTAATCAACAAAATCCAAATGTGAAATTGAATGATAAAATATTTGATTTCACAAAAGATAAACAATTTAAAGAAATACGCAAATTCTTCCAGCGTTCGCTATTAGTAAAACATCTTGAACGCATGCCGGATACAAATAGTCTTTGTTCTCAATTAGGCTTCGATCAACGGACTTATTTTAATTATCAGAAAAAATTAGACCTTAAGCGTGGTGATGTCGCGTTGGATGTGGACAATCCTTATTTTGATCAATATTTAGAATCACTTGCTCAATACCCCTGGCGCGAAGCAAACAATCGCTTTGAAAGCGAATTGTATAGTCATCTCCTGAGTCGTTACCAATTCAATAAAAAGAAATTGGCTAAAGCGTTAGGGGTTTCTTATGCTCAGGTTGTACAAAAAACTTCAAAGGTGAGGATCGAATCATGAACGCCTTTATTTACAAGCATTCCGTCGTGTTCCAGGATGAAGGGAACACCCTCAATATGAATGCAGGTCACTCTCTACCCATTGCGGAATTTCCCCCTTCGCATTTGATGAAACCTGCACTTCAATCTCTCCTCTCAAATACCGTGGTTAAACCCGTTTCTTTCCCCGGTCACGACGGACATCCTTTATCATGACTACACACCAAAGAACCATATTAATCGTTGATGACGATTATTCAATCAAGCGTCTTTTCCATTTCATCTTAAAAAATGACTATGATGGGGAATTCCTCTTTGCCGCGAACGGTAAAGAAGCATTCGAATTGTGTCAAGAACATCAACCTGAAATGGTACTGATGGATATTGTTATGCCCATAATGGACGGTGTAACATCCATGAAAAAAATGAGGTCGTCTGGATATACCAATCCCATTGTTGCAATTAGTTCTTATGCAAATTCAGAGAAAAAAGAATTTATGGCATCAGGTGCAAACAATGTGATTTGCAAACCTGCAAGTAAAGAACAAATCTTAGATCAGTTAAAGTACATCAAGGGAATATCATAAGTTGGATCCAATAGAATTTAAAAATGCTGAGCTCATTGATCATGTCCGACAGCTTATTTGCCAATTGGAAGACGATGATGAGAATGATATAGGTAAATCAAAGCGAATAGAAGTATTAGAGCGGCTTTATAAAAGAATCATCGATAGAGAACTGAGAATGGTTTAGATGAAAAAATCTAT
>JABMOV010000056.1 GCA_013203145.1 Fidelibacterota bacterium | reverse complement strand
TGACTATTCTAGGTGTCCGTTTTTTTGTTGCAAGATCATATCTCCCTTTATTAAAGGGAGATTACCACATAACAATCTGCGATCAAATTTTTACAATGTCCGATTTGTGATAAGTAATAATCCCCCTTATAAAAGGGGGATTCAGGGGGATATATAATATATTGTATTAATAAAAACGCCGCTCCAGTTTCCTGAAACGGCGTTTCTAAACAAACCAAGGAGTGGTTTATTATTTAATTAACATCATTTTCCGTGTTTTTGAAAATGAATCTGTTTGCATCCGAACAAAGTACAATCCACTAGGTTGATCTTTTGCCGACCAAACAACATGATATTGTCCCGCTGGTTGATGATCAAACACTAATTGGTCAACTTCTCGCCCTATCGTATTGTACACAACTACTGATACAAAACCGTCCTCCGGTAAATCATATCTCAACTCAGTTGTTGGGTTGAATGGATTCGGATAGTTTTGTGATAGTGAATAGGAATCTGGAATTTCTGCACCAACGATAATTGAGAGTACTTCTGTACTTGCACTACTTGGATCACTTTCGTTGCCATTGAAATCCGACGCAATTAATTCATAGGTATATTCATGACCTGAGGAAATATCTGTATCCACATACATTGTATCGCCCATCATAGCAATCTCTGAAAAGTTCGTCCCATCGATATATCTATAGAGAGTATAATGACTGATATCTTCCTCATGAGAATGTCTCCAGTTTAGCACAATTGCACCATTACCTGGCTCTACAGTTGCATTAAACCCTGCAGGTGGCATAGGATGAAGATTATCCACTGAATATCCCATACCAGGTTCTGAATCAGCGTAATCCCAAGGATTGTAAGTATGCCCAGTTACGCGGAAGGTCGACATATATTGCCCAGTTGGTCCAGTGATATGATTTGAATCAACTAATGTAGGAACAACCATTGAATAAGGTTCCATACCGTGGAATGGTACGGTAGCAATATAATCCCACAATGGAGGAAAGTCTGTATTTGCCACATGACGCCAAATGCTGAATTGAGTCCATGGCATGTCACCTTCAGGTTGACCTGGTTGCCAAGCAATATGAACTTGTTTTCCCTGATCATTTGGAACATCAAATATTCCCATAATTTGAGGTGGAGTAGACATTGGTTGATATAATTCTAAAGTCACCTGAACGGTTTCATTCTCATTCACAAATATTTGGATATGTTCGGAATTACCAAATCCCGGAGCATGTGAAGTGACCCAAAATGTATCACTTGGGACATCCATGAAAAAATAACCGCCTGTGCTTGACATGGCATAACCTTCATAGAAACTGCCAAAAGCAAAAACATCAGCCCCTATCACTGGATTTCCGGTGTTACCATCAATAACGTAGCCTTCAATAGCTGCATTTAATACGATTTGTTGCAGATAGAAGTCATGTTGTACATCACCATTATTGATTTCAATCATATCAAATTCGTCAATAAAACCATCCATATGTGCATGAATACCATACATACCATTCGGTAATTCAAATTCATAATAGCCAGAACCATCAGTCCATGTATTTTGCCAGAACATATCGTTACCAACGTTGACTTCAACATCCTGCAGAACGGATCCACCTATATCATAAACATAACCGGATAATATTCCATCAACCGTAAATGGCTGCAGGAAAAAGTCCATTGGGATGAAATTATCTTGAATTACAACTTGATCAAACGATTGAACATAATACCCATCAGCGCCAACATTGATATTGTAAGTACCATTGGGCAATGGAAGATAATATGATCCGTCTTCCCATGTTCCTGTGCCGTTCCCACCCATATCATTTTGAGCTTGTACCCAAGCGTATTGAACCGGGTTTTGAGTAGTAGCATCAAAAACAATACCTTCGATACCACCGGAAACCGTACTCAGATATATATCAGCACTGGATGTACCTGATAGAACCATTTGAGGCATTTGATCGACCATAACATTTGGTGGAAGATTATTCCAATCAATATCAAGTTGGTATCCACCAAATTGATCGGCATATGTAGAAACATTTAAAACAAAGATACCATTGGTTTCAGTGGGCGCATTCGTCCAGCCGATTGGAGATGAGGCATGTATGTATGTGCCGTTCCATGGCATACCATCTAAAAATACCGTTCCAGAAATAATAGCATCGGTTGATGGAACAATAATCTCAATCCATAGAGTATCATCCTCATAGATTTCAACCCACATATCATTCGGAACCAAATAATCTGGAATTAATCCCCATTCATTCAAGCCAACACGCCATTCTCCATTATCAAGACTCATCATAAAATATCCTGAAGAATCTGTATATGCGCTAATACCTGGGCCATCCATATCAGCCCAAACTTCTACATCAAATAAAGGATAACCATTTTCATCTACAACATTCCCCTCCAAACCAGATGTTGGTAAATAAAAATTGAAATTAAATCCAACTTCATGACCCATTACGTTAATATCAAAATAGGCCGTATCGGCTACCATACCCCCAGTGATATTTAGAAAATCCAAAGCCATTAATGCCCAAAGATCGATACCAGGATCTGGAATAAAATTTTGATAATCCCCATTTTGATTCGTAACGGTCATCCAAGGCGTTTGATCACCGCCATCATCATTCATTGGCATTGCCAAAATTATAATATTTGCTTCAGCGGGCTCAACATGACCTGAGAATGAATATGGTGAGTCTATTGGTTCGATAAATAGTGAAGCAACATCTGTGGATACTCCATCATCAACAATGAAAAATATCAGGATATTGCTTACTCGATTTGGACCATCTTCATTGCCTGATAAAAATTCATGATAAATACCAACCGCTGGGTTTTGGTCTTCGGGACTATTGTCAGCTATATGATGGTATTCATCAAAATCGAAATCAATGGCGTCATTAAATGCACCATCACCATCCATATCGAACCATGTAGAAACATCAGCTTCATATAAGCCATCTGCGAAATAGACGGTTAGTGAAAAATCGTCTCCTTGCACAATTGAATCAGCGTCCAGATCATTAATTACAATGTTAATGCTGTCCGTTCTTGAGTGATTAGTATTAGTATGATCATAGTATGATTTTTGATCCAGCCAATCCCAAGATAATTCAGGAACCGAAAATTGATTGTGTTTCGATTGTGTTTCTCTAATCTGGTTTATTGACTCATTCAAATTGCTATACTCATTAAATCTCTGCACATAGGAGTATTTTGTTTTTTGAAGTTGCAATTGCTTGTGTTGATCTACTACGCTCTGTGATATTTGATCATTTGGTGCATCTTGGATAGGCATAATTACGTCTGTCGTCAGATCAGTTGCTAATATCATACTGAATGAAGCCATCAGTAAAGTAAATCCAAATAAGTTATTACGTTGAGGTTTAAAATAATTCATGGTTGGTCTCCTTGTTCTGCTAAGATAAGTCACATAAAATTACATGATCAGATTTGTAATCTCTGTGACTATAGTCACGATCAGATACTTTAAAAATAATATAAGTAAAAGGTTACGGTTGGATCAATTGATCGGCAATTAATGCCATATTAAAATCTAAATCTGTAATGCCATTTGCGTCATGAGTAGAAAAGGATACTTCTACTTTGCACCAACCAACACAAATATCGGGATGATGATTGTTGCTTTCAGCTTCCGCTGCAATTTTTTGAACAAAATCAATTCCATCCATATAATGAGTAAACTCAAAACATTTAGTTATTTCACTGCCATTATATTCCCAACCAGGGTGATCAAGTAATTTCATACCAATTTCGGGTTGAGAGAAAACTTTCAAGTTGCTAAATAGGGACTTGTTTTTTAAATGCTGCTTTTAACCAAATAACACTAATCGTTACTGCAACAAAAGAAGACAACATCATGGAATACCAAACCCATTCCAGCGGTTTATGAAATAATTGTGTAAAAATAAGAGCTAATGGAACTGAAACCCCTAATACGCGAGTAATTGTTATAGTGAGTTGCGGCAATCCTCTACCTAATCCCTGCAACACGCGACCAATATTCATTCCTACGGCTATCAATGGGTAGACGATACATATTAGCCGCAAATAATTAATTCCTACAGACAAGATATTTTCATTTTTTGTAAAAATTGACATAATTATAGGAGCAAACGCATAAATTATTATTGATAGAATTAATGTGATATAAAATGCTCTGGAAATCCCATATTTGACGACTTTACGCAATTGATCGAATTCTTTGGCACCGTAAAACATTCCCACCAGTGTTGTCAATCCAGTACCAATTCCCATAATTGGTAAAAAAATGATCATATCAACACGCCCGGCGACTTGATATCCTGCAACGGCGTCAGAAGAAAAAGTGGCTAATATCCGATTAAATACTCCGCCACCTGTGGCCATGATCACCATGGATACTGACGCAGGGATACCCACTTTAAAAATATCTTTTATGATATCCGACGACCACTTGAAATCTTTCATTCTAAATGTTACATAAGCATGTTCTTTTACAAACATCATATAAACAAAAATAGTAAAAACCGTTATTTGACTAATAGCAGTGGCGATAGCAGCGCCCTCAACACCTAGATCCAATCCAAAAATAAAAATGGGATCTAATATGAGATTCAATAACGTTCCTAAACCGGCTACCATCATTGGTAATTTCATATCACCTTCACCAGAAAGGATGGATCTAAAAAAGCCCGAAAAAATCATAAACGGTAAGCCAACACAAATAAATTTAAGATATTGCCAGGCATAAGTAAGGATTTGTCCTTTTGCACCAAGGAATGATAACATGGCCTCTCCTCGCCAAAATCCAAATCCGGTGAGTACTGTGCTAATAATTAGGGCAATCACCATCGCATGTTCTGCGGCATTATCAGCGCTACGTTTTCTTTCAGCACCAATATATCGTGCCACAGTCGCCGTTACACCTGCACCCAATCCCATTGTCATCCCCAAGACAAGGAAGAATAATGGCATGTTAAATGCAACTGCAGCAATTTGCTCACCACCCAGACGTCCAATAAAAATCATATCTACAACAGTATAAACGGTGTGCACTGCCATTCCAGCCATAACAGGAATTGCTAATGTCCATAATGCCTTTGAAGGATTTTCTTTAAAAGATGCCAGACGGGATGTTTTGTTCTTTTGTTTCTCCATAACGAGCGGCGAAGTTACAAGGTTATTGTGTAAGTCTAAAGATAGAAGTAATAAGATTTATGATCCGATACAATTTGCTTATACCTACTATTCTCTTTTATAGTATCTACATACTACACTAAATAAAACTTGAAGCTTATAACCTAAAAATTATTTACCGCGAACCGCGGAATGTTTTATCCTCATGAGAAACCAGATGAAGAGTTACATCCACCTGATGGAGTCGGTGAGTATGATGTACTCTTTGTTGATATCATTGG
>JABMOV010000007.1 GCA_013203145.1 Fidelibacterota bacterium | reverse complement strand
GTACCACACTGCATTTGAAAATGTTCTGGACAAATGTTTCTTATATCGGTATTTCAAGTTCACCGTTATTATACTTCCTTCTTGCACTTTCATACAGCCCAGATAAAAAATATTTGACACTCAAAAATATTCTATTGCTTGCGGTTTTTCCTTTAATGACATTTATTGTTGTTTTAAGCAACCCAATGCATAATTGGTATTATACAGAAGTAAATATCAGCACTATAAACAACATAGCTATTTATGGGCATGGTTTCTGGTTCTGGTTGCACACAGCATATAGTTATATACTTTTACTATCAGGATTACTTCTATTTTCTAAATCACTTTTCCATTTCCCGCCCTATTACAAATCACAAATTGTTATTTTAATTGGTGGGGCACTTTTTCCATTCATTGGAAATATTATGTATGTTTTCAATTTAAATCCTATTCCAGGAATGGAATGGACTCCCATAGCATTTACGATATCAGGATTTCTTTTTATGGTGGGAATTATCAAGTACCGATTGGTAGATATAATTCCTGTGGCAAGGCGCAAACTAGTGCAAACCATGAGAGAAGGTCTTCTCGTAGTTGATAGTGACAACAGAATAGTTGATCTGAATCCTGCTATGGAATCAATTTTTGAATTACGTGCAAAAGATATACTAGGTAAACCTGCCAAGGATGTTTTCCAAAATTGGCCTGATTTTTTACGTGGAATTCAGGGAGAAGCAATAAAGGATACTTTTGGCTTTGATAATCTTCATTATGAATTGCTGATAACTGAATTATTGAATGCTAAAAACGATCCAAGTGGGAGAATGATTCTTCTAAGGGATATAACCGATTATATATATGTTAAGGAATCTTTGTCAAAAGAAACTAGTCGTGCCCAGACATATTTGGATATTGCAGGTGTTATTATTTTAGTATTGAATCGTGATCAAACAGTTGACCTTATCAATATTAAAGGCTGCGAAACATTAGGATTACCTGAAAATGAAATTCTGGGGAAAAGTTGGTTTAATAATTTTGTCCCTGAAAATGAAAGCAAAGTATTAGGTCCACGATTTAATCAAATAATATCTGAAGAAATTGAACCTAGTGAATATTTCGAGAACTCCGTTATAACAAAACATGGTGAAAATCGTTTAATTGCTTGGCATACAACCGTATTACGTGACCAAAATGGCCGCATTACCCATTCTTTAAGTTCAGGCGAAGATATCACAGATCGTAAACACGATGAAATTGATTTAAAAAATTATAATAAAAGAATAATTGCTATAAACGAAGCCAGCCAGTTATTGACAAAAAGTTTAGATCTCAATAAAACACTTGAAAGATGTGTTTCTATTGCAAAAAACATGTTTAATGCTGATGATGTAACAATCTGGTTAATGGATAAATTTGAATCAGAACTCGAACCAATTAGAAATATTGGTACCTATTCTGAACAAATCATGGCCATGACCTTAAAAATCGGAGAAGGCTTTACGGGGAGTGTTGCCAAAACTAAAAAAGCACAAATAGCAAATCGTGTGGATTTGAATGATATCGCCAAACAGGTTCCAGGTACACCATCTGAACCAGAATCACTTATGGGAGTACCATTAATATCTGACAATAAAGTTGTTGGGGTTATGACATTAAGTAAAGTAAGTACACTGGAGTTTGAAGAAAGCGATTTGGTCTTTTTTGAAAATCTAGCAAAGATTATTGCTATTGCGATGAAAAATGCCAGATTATATGAAGACGCAAAGCAATCAGATAATCTTAAATCAATATTTTTGGCAAATATGTCCCATGAAATCAGAACCCCACTCAACTCCATAATTGGATACACTGAACTGATTGAGGATAAAGTGTCAGAATTCCTTGATCCAGAAGGTTTAAGTTTCTTTGAAACAATTCGTGCCAGCAATGAAAGGCTTCTTCGAACCATTCATGGTATTTTAGATATTTCCCAATTGGACTCTATGAATTTCACTCTCATGAAAGAAACAATTGACTTAAAATTATTATTAGAATCCATTATTAATGAATATCAGATACACATAGACCAAAAGAATCTGTTTCTCGAGTCAAAACCTAGAATAGTAGATGCAATCACGTACGCAGATAAATATTGTATTACTCAAGCACTTGGCAATTTATTGGATAATGCCATAAAGTACACACGTAATGGCAGGATTTCAGTCTCATTGGAAGAAGAAAATGAAAAATATATTATAAAAATTGCTGATACGGGAATTGGCATGAGCGAAACTTACCAATCAAAAATATTTGAAACATTTTCACAAGAAAGTACCGGCTATACAAAAGAATACCAAGGTATTGGTCTTGGTCTTGCTCTTACAAAAAGATATTTAGATTTAAATAATGTTGATATATCAGTTGTTAGTGAGAAAAACAGAGGAAGTACGTTCACATTAGAGTTCCTACCTCATATCGAATAATATCATTTGCATTTTAAATCATTATTTTTAAACTATATATACAATTGGAAACGTTTTATGAATGATAATGATCCAAAATCCATTTCCTATTTAGAGCGTGCGGAAAGCCTAATTTATTTTGGTGCTGGTGCATTAATAACTGTAACAGCATTTATTATGCTGGGACGCTCATTATTTGAACTAATTGTAAATCTACCTGATCATCCAATGAGATATATCGTATTGCAACTATTGGATGATCTACTTTTGGTCTTAATGTTGGTTGAGCTCATTCATACTATTATTGTGAGTATGAAAACTCATGTAATTAAGATTGTTCCATTTTTAGCCGTTGGATTAATTGCAGCTATTCGACGGATTTTGATTATTACAGTTGAAGCGTCACATCTATCGGAACTTTCCGATGTTGTTTTTCAAAGAACAATGATTGAAATTAGTGTATTATCTGTTGGTGTCCTGATTTTTGTATTTTCAATATTTCTTGTTCGAAAATCAGTACGATCCAATTAGAGAGTATCCTTTCTTCGAATATTGACAGAATTTTCGTATACTGCTATCTATGACTGAGAAAAAAACAATCTATAATACAGCTTGGCGTAAGATGTCCACTGCACTTTACGCGGTGCCAAAAGATAGTCGTGTATACGGAACTATGGATATTGATATCACGAAAGCTGAACAATTCATAAAAGAGTCCCGTGCAAACGGGAAAAAAATCACTATTACACACTTAGCAACGTCGGCCATTGGACGAATACTCGGCCATAATATACCTGAATTGAATTGTTACATAAAACGTGGAAAATTTATTCCCAGGGATGATGTAATTGTGTGTGTGTCAGTGAATATGAATAAAGGTCAGGACATGACGAGTGTTCGTGTATCTGAAGCACATATGAAAACAGTTTTTCAGATAGGGAAAGAAATTAGAGAAAAGGCAGCGCAGTCCAGACAAGGAACTGAAGAAAAAGCCCTTCAAAACAAATATACTTTATCGAAAATACCGTGGCCATTTCGACGCTGGGTTTTTGTAATAATTAGATTTATTCATCATGGATTAGGATTTGAACTTCCATCCATGGGTTTAAAACATGATTCTTTCGGATCAATTTTATTGTCCAATATCGGTTCTCATGGATTAAGCACCGGTATGGCAGCTTTATTACCAGCAGCCAATGTTCCAGCAGTTATTATTATGGGAAAAGCCGAAGAAAAACCAGTTGTTCGTGATGGGAAAATTGTCATTCGTACAATGATGTCATTTACTGCAACCATGGATCATCGTTCGATGGATGGTTTCCATGGAGGACTAATGGCTTACCATATGAAAAAGTATCTTGAAAATCCTGAAATTCTAGGGGAACTGCCTGTGGATGATATTATTTGCTAACAGGTTTCCATTTTAAGAAACCTATGGCTTTCCATATCACCAATAGAATGATTAAATAAGCCAATAATATTCCGGCTGTAACCCAGTATCCTTCAATTGCTCCGTCGTAATAGACAAATGGTACATTGAGTGCGATCAATAATGGGAATCCCAAAAACAAACTGATTCCTCCACCATACACAGCATCTTCCGCTACTGGTGTTTCAAACTCAGGATCAACAACACGTAGTAAGACAAGTGCCGAGTTAATCGTTCCTGTCATTTCACCGAATAGCTCAACAAACCGTTCGAAGTGATAATCGTCAAATGCTCTTCTACAAGCCCAGTATAGCCAGAGCAATGTCGCTGGTCCAGCGATTAGAGACATGATTAAAATCGGCAACCAATACTGAATAACTACCGTAAAACTG
>JABMOV010000055.1 GCA_013203145.1 Fidelibacterota bacterium | reverse complement strand
CATGAATAAGTATAGGATAATGGAGCTTGAGCAAGTGTGTCAACAACTACAGCAGTTTGAGTACCACCGTAACCGTATTTAACAATGAGCGTGTCGCCCAAAATAAATCCATTATTTGCTACAGCATTTGAAACATCTGTTCCTAATGTGAAACTTGTCAATGTTGCATCTGAGTTATAAGGAATAGGCGCTTCATCGTTATACCATACCCATTGGATAGTTGTATCAGCAAGGATACCATTGTATACACGGTTGCCACCTTCTTCGGTACCATCCCATGCGCCCCAGGTGTATTTCATTTCAATATTTACTGCTCCACTATCAACATGTCCAACACGGGCATGCAAATTCCAGTAAGAAGATGTTCCTTCTTGTGTCAATGGGGAAGCACCGGGTGTCCATCCCTGGAAGCTACCAGCAATTGAAAGAGTATGTAAACTAGGATCAAAGTCACCTTGTTCACTCATATTGACTCTAAAAAATACGTCAACAGAATCAGTAGCGTCTACAAAAGGAGCTGCGGTTGCATTTACATATCCCATAGACATGGATGAGTCAGCAGCCGGAACAGTTATTAAACGGTTTGGTGTATCTTCCCAGTAACTCGTAAAGGTTCCATCAAGATTTTTGACAGTATAACCATATTTATATTCTAACGTGTTACCAATTAAGGTGTCATTAAATGTCCAAACAATGCTCCAGTAATCACCACCGTCGCTTGTAAAAGGATCAGCTTCTGCTGTCCATCCTTGCATGGCACCTCGAAGGTCAACTCCACCAGTTGAGTCCGTAACCCCCTGAACTGTACTTGAGTTGGCATAGAATGTGACGTTCACATCAGCCAAGACAAAAGTAGTCGCCATTAACATGATTAAAATTATAGCTTTCTTAGCCATTTTGATCTCCTGTGTTATTATCAAATTTTTAAAAACTTCTTAGTGACTCTGGTATGAGTTACTATCACATTAAATTACTCATATTCCAGATAATAGTAAAGCGAATTGATAGACAATTATCTAACGTTAAAATGATATATTTATTCCCCAATGCGGGATGTTGCCAAACATTCCAAAATTCTGGTTAGTATAATCAATAGAAGTCGACATCCCACTCGTAAACACCTTTACGCCTGCACCTACAGATAATCCTTCTTCGCTATATTCATTGCCAATATTGGAATAACCGGCTCTAATAAACACTCTTTCAAGGAAAGCAACTTCAGTCCCAAGGTTCAATGTTTCTACATCATCACTAGGAATAATAGCATCTGTGGCTACTGTAAATCGAACGGTTTCATTTTTAATCAGATTGGAAGAAAGACCAACTCTAAATATTAAGGGTAAAGGCCAAGGATCCGTTTTCATTTTAGCCACGATTGTTTCATTATGTCCTTCTGCGTCAGGATCTAAATCAATTTTACGATAGAGGTCTTTCCCATCCATAAAAAGGTCCGAACCAAGAAAGTTTGATATGCTCATTCCTAAGCGATAATTATCATCCGGAGCATTATATAGCAAACCCATATCAATAGCAACTCCAGAAGATTTTTCATTATGAATTTGTTGATGGATAACCTTTCCTGTGCCACCAAAGGAGAAACGATCCGTTAAGTTTCTAGCATAGGCTAAGCCAAAAACAAGATCAGAGGCTTTCCAATATAATCCGTTACCATTTTGATGCTCTAAATCTGTGATTTCTTCCTTCCCATAATCCAACTGCATTAAATAGAGACCTAGAGAATTACTCCCATCCAGTTTAATAACTGTCGCAAATAGATTTATTTCTGTATCGACCAACCAATTGGTTTTGGCAAATTGTACCTGGCTTGTAGACAATCGAGAAATACCGCCTGGATTCCAATAAAGTATAGATGCATCCGTTGCCAGCGAAGTGGTTGCGCCACCCATTCCGACAGCTGCAGGTCCAATTCCAATACCCAGAAATTGAGCAGCGGAAGTTCCAACTTTTGATTGACTAAAAAGGGTTGTAATAGAAAATAGTATAATAATGAGTTTCTTCATTTTATCACCGCAAATTTTCCAGATTTTTTACCGCCAGTTGGTGATTCCACAATATAAAAGTATACACCATAGGCAACATCCAAATTTTCTTTTGTTTTTAGATTCCACGTTACAGTTCCATCATGCAGGTCTAATGTGGGATTAATAGATTTCAAATGTTGACCACGAGCTGTAAAAATATGCACTGTCCCATCCTGCGGTACATTTGTGAAGTATATTTCACGTTCACCACGACCACTTGTTATTCCTGGTGCTAGTGCTGCTTCAAATTCATGAGCGGCAAAATACGGGTTTGGAACGACTTTTATTTCTTTCATGTCAGGTTTAATGCTATAATTATCAATCTCAGGGATGGGGGTGGTAAACCTATAAGTATCTCCCTGTCTAAAGGGTTTAGACATTGAAACGAAAAGCGTATCGCCTGTACCAAAATCAAATACGGCAGAGTCAAGATGCGATTGTCGGAGTGTGAATGTGAGTGACCATCCGTAATGAAACTCGGTTGAGTCAGCATAATCTTCATCGAAAAAATATAGTACATCTAAATGATCAAGTACACCGGGACGCGAATCATTCGTTTCAAGCACAATGTATTTTACTTCAGTATCATCCGTTGTGTTAAATATCTTAAAGTTGGTGGGTTCACCGTCATCAAGACTTGGAAGTAAACTTGAAGTTCCAAATGATAAATCATCTGAAAATACTATTATATAATCAGAAGGAAATTTCTTTGGGATCAAAGTTGGAGGAAATGATTGAAGTCCAGTAGTAAAGAAATAGGTGGAATCACTATTATTCTTTTCCCAATTGCTTTGATCATTTGTGGTCCACCAGTAAGTCAAAGAGTCAATAGAATTTATACTCCAATCATTCTCGAAATTGAGTCGAACTCCATCAAACACTTTTGCGTCTTTTGTTTCAGAGACATAGGGAGTTTTATTCTCGTTTCTCCAAGTAGATTGATGCATATATGGATTATTTGAGACGGAATAATGCTGGAAAGAAATGGTATGTTCATCATTATCTAAAGCATTAGAGTCTGCTCCACGAATACGACCAAAATTCGTATCAACTATATAGTCTGATACCGGAATGGTATTCCCAACACTATTTGTGACCGAAATCGACTCAAGGATTAAATTAGAATATGGTATATCAACCATCAGTGTATCATTGGGAGTAAATACATATGATATCGTATTTAAATCTTTAACAGAATAATATGTGGTAACACTCGTATACTCATCAGGATCTACTTTATCTACTTTTGGTTCACCGGGGTCAGCGTGACCATTCAATTCAGTTCCATCTGAATCATTCGTGTTTGCAATTCCGTCAGTGCCAACATCATCAGTGGCAGGATTCCAGTCATTGTCATTATCTATACCATCTGTCGCTTGGTCTACAAATGTAATTTCATATTCATGTCCTGTTAATTGTGTTTCGTCAACAATCTCGACAGACAAACTTCCTGTAGCAATACTGGAAACTTTTGATATGGGAATTGTACTATCAAGTGCGTATCCAGCTGCTTTAGTAGTAGGCGTAACAACGGCGGTATTGATATCCGTTATTGTCTCGCTGCTAGGAAGCACAGAAATTAATTTTGTGTTTTCAGCTGGGAATATATCTTTATCCGCTTCACCAGAATCATAGGCGATCAAAGCATAATAATAGGTTCTACCGTTGACAACGTCATTATCAACAAAACTATGCTGTAATCCTGAGTTATCCCCGAGATAGAAACTATATCCTTGTGTCTCCTGGTATAACATTTCTGAGGGGTAGAAATATCCTTCCAAATCATCATCTAAATCAAATTGAGCAATAGGAGAATACCCTTCAATAATGCCGTGGGCGTTTGTGACATTTCTTACATCATTAAAATTAGCATCTGTTGCACGGTAAATTTTGTACCCTTGAAAATCTTTCTTTTTCGTAATGGGATCAACACTGGTTTCAGCAATTCGATTCCAATAAAGTGTAACCTGTCCATTTCCCGTAACAGTTGTTAATGTGGGTTTAATTGGAGGAGGAGGGAATCGATAATTATTATTATAAATATTTTGAACTGTCCGTTTATTATCAATGAGTTCATCGAGATCTCGACCATATACAAGGGCTACTGAAAAACGTTCGGTTTGACCTGCGCGCAATGGAAAAAACCCTGAGCCATATATAAAATCACCATCTTCACCTGCGATAGGAACCCCAGCCTGTATGGAGCTTGGCGTATCAAAAAATCCAGGACGAAAACGATCCCAGAGTTGTTCATCATAACGCATAGGATAGTCACCTGCAGGTGTAAAATAATCAAAACTGGTTAACCCAACCTGATCCGATTCATCCACATCTGTTTCATCAAAATTCGGTTCACCAGGAGTCGGAGTACCATCGTTTTCACCATAATCCTGAGTACCTGAAATTCCATCGGCCCCCACATCATCATATTCTGGATCCCAATCACCATCATTATCAATACCATCATTACGTTGTTCATCAATTAAATCATTCGTAATTCCGATTCCTGTAAAATAATCAACATGTGCACGAGGATTAACGGCATCAAATAATATTACTCCATTTTGATCTACACGTCGTTGTCTATAATGTAGATAGTAATTTTCATCAATTAAACCATCTAAATCATTATCATATCCATCATATGCATTAGGATTAACACCTTCTCGACCTTGAGACAAACTGATTGAATTTCCTTCAACTAGTTTTGTCACCCCCGGAATCAAGGTTATAGTATGATTATTTGTTTGAACTATTACCGTATCTTGATCTGGAATCGTATAGGTGACACGTTCGTAATTAGCATCAATCAATATAACTTCGTCGTCTATGTTGATGATGGTTGAGTCAAATTCCTCTTCCTCAAAGAGTGGTGCGTATGCCCAACCTTCATAGGAATCATAGTCGCCATCATTATCAATCCCGTCAAACGGATTGCCGGGACTTTCTAAGAAAGCGTATCCAACCATGCCTACATCGCCCACCCATTTAGGATTTCTATCAGCGTTATTATCAAAATCACCTGTATATGTAATGTCATCATTTACATCAAAAAAGGACCAATCATCGTCATATTCTCCATTATCTGCTTCACCGGTGACACCAACATAGGTTCCAACCAACATTCCAAAGGTTGCTTTATTGTAATCAGTAGTACTTTTATTGGTGACTTCATATAGCCAGAATATGCAATCTTGTGCTAGAAATTGTTGCCATTGCATTCCGCGAACTTTTACTTCTAATCCCAATCCTGTCATCTCCGGATCAATTGTACTTGGCTTAAAAGAGACACCATGGGCATTGTACTGAGCAAAATTGAATTCTTCGTCGTTGGCGTCATCCATGATATAATAGCTCTCCTGTTGAATATTCTGTAAATCTTTACCAAAATATCCATTCCAGGAACCGGGCCAGCCCGGATCACTTAAATCAGCAGTTTTATCAGGCCAATAAGGAGGCCAGGTAGTGGGATCCGTACTCATAGCGATCCTTTCTTGAGTCTCATTCAAATATCCCGAAACGGGTTCAAACCCCCAAAATTTTCCTACTGGAGATTCTTCATTACCGCCCAGCATAGGTCTATCGACTGGTGGAACAACAACTGAATGAAATGTAACAACATTCCCTGCGGTATCCTTGGTAACAACTTCAACACCAATTAGCGGGCTAACATCACCAATATATCCATTATTATCATTGATCCATGCCCCACGTGGTCCCCCATCAGCCGGTTGACCAACTACACCCCAGTTTCCAAAGACTGTACGCACAAGGTTCCCATT
>JABMOV010000054.1 GCA_013203145.1 Fidelibacterota bacterium | reverse complement strand
TACCTCCAGCGTACGAACTGGAATTCCATTTTAAGTTTTTTAAACCCGTCTGCTGCTTTCCGTCTAATAGGACTGCAACCTCTCTTCCAGCCAAATTATATATCGCCAATTTAACAACCGTTTCTTGCGATAATTCATACTGGATTGTTGTAGTTGGATTAAAGGGATTGGGATAGTTTTGATAAAGATTAATGGCTTTGGGCAGTATTGGAGAGTCTGACGAAGGCAAAGCTTCAACCACGCTTATGGTAACATCACCTTCAGTTAAAACCACAAGTTGATTGTCTTCAATAGAGACCCACGACAAAAAGCTTGCAATGCCCTCAGTTGGCGGAACAGTCATGACGGCTTTATGATGAAGAAGAATGTCGGCATATGGTGCTTCGAGGGGGGTCGAACCATCGGTGTAATGAAGATTGTTTGCCGCACCAAAAAGGTATAGGCTGGAGCCGTCAGAAAACATAATAGTTTTTTCGCTGCAACCAGGGATATAAGAATTTAAAATGGAAAGAGCCTGCGTTAGCCCGGCCACAACATTGTATTCAAGCTCTTCAATGTTTTTCATAATCCACAGAAAATACAATTCAGAATCAACGACGAATTCCCAACCCTCTCCAGACCAATGACCGTTTCCATACGTATTTGGCGCATGATTGCTGATCCAAAGAGTATCAGTATCCTCTTCGGTTAACAAAGACAACAAGACCTCCTTTGATAGTGTACCATTATGGACAAGTGAATATGTTGTTTCATTGTGATTAAAGAGAAAAGGATGAGGATCAGGTATTCCCGACGCACCCGACGTACCCAAACGTAAATGTCCCACAGCCAAATTCACATTATTTGCAGGAAGCATCATCGCTGAGACAGTACTATCGAACAGAGAAAAGCTCTCGCTGGTTGGGACAGCAGAGCGAACAAGTTGACTATCCGGGCTCAAGTATGATTCCTCATAAAACATAAGCGCCCAGCCATCAGGGAAGGACTGACCTTGCGTCCGATATTCTGTGAGTTGAGCGAATACTAATGCATTGGATTCTGAAGATTCACAATGTAGGGTATAGCCCTCATTTGCAATAGCAGCCCATAAATTACACGCAATCACGGGTTGGTTTAATATTGTGACCACCAAGACAAAACAAAACAAAGGAGCTCTCTTGGAAAGGTTGTGCTTCGAATTTAGCATTGTCGAATGTAAATGAATATATAGGCAAAAGGAAATAGGAATATGTATTTATCACGGTTCTTGTTGTAAGAAGTCAGAATCCATAATTTTGATATCACCATTTAAAGGATTTCTTTATGAGCGCCCTAACAATTTATCATAATCCCCGTTGCAGCAAAAGCCGCCAAACATTGACAATAATTGAAGAGTCCGGCGCAGAACCTATTGTGGTCAATTATTTGGAAACACCGCCAGATGAAGCAACTTTGCGCATGTTAGCCGGTCGTCTTCAAAAACGTCCGAAGGATTTTATTCGACGCGGCGAACATGATTTTAAAGACTTGGGTCTCAAGGACAAGTTGGAAGACGACAACGCTATTTTTGCCGCAATGGCATCCCACCCAAAGTTAATTGAACGTCCAATTGTAGTAAAAGGTGACAAGGCAGTTCTTGGTCGCCCTCCTGAAAATGTTAAAACCTTGTTGTAACCCATGAGTGAAAAAAAGCCAATTCGCATCTATGTCACTGGAGGAACCTTTGACAAAGAGTATGACGAAATAAACGGAATACTCTATTTCCAAGATTCTCACCTGAATGAAATTCTTGAGCTGGGTCGGTCCCGCATTGATGTTGAAACTCGTACGCTTATGATGATCGACAGTTTAGAAATGACGGATCAGGATCGTCAACTAATCTTGAATCATTGTCGCGATGCAAATTCAAACCAGATTGTAATAACCCATGGTACAGATACGATGGTGGAAACGGCCAAAATCATAGCAAAAGCAAAACTTGATAAAACCATAATACTTACCGGCGCAATGATACCTTATAAATTTGGCACTTCAGATGGTTTGTTTAATTTGGGCAGCGCTTTGGCTTTTGCGCAATCCTTGCCCTATGGTGTGTACATTGCCATGAATGGTCGATATTTTGATAATGATAAAGTTAGAAAAAACAAAAACACAGGGATTTTTGAGGAAATTTAGGTCATTAACCACCTTCCGAAGGTT
>JABMOV010000053.1 GCA_013203145.1 Fidelibacterota bacterium | reverse complement strand
CCTGGCGATGCCCCCATATGAAGAAATCCGGCGGCAATGGGCACGGATGCAGTTGCACAAACATAAACTGGTACACCGGCAGCCATGAGGATGAGGATTGAAATAAATCCGCTACCAATAAGACCACCTAAATATTCAGGAGGTACTAGTGCGCCCATGGCACTGGCGATTAGAATACCAACAATAAGTGCTTTGCCAATATCTTTTGGAAGATTGATAAAGCCATATTTAAATACACGATAAAATTTATTTGAATTATCTGTATCTGCAGATTCGCGACTTACCTCTTGAGTATCAATCGAATTTGTTTTATTGTGATTGCTATTGTCTACCATTTGTACAATTGCCCCGCCTATAATCCCTGTAAATAGCGCGACAATCGGGCGAAAAATTGCATAGATCGGGCCAAGCATTCCGTATGTTACAAATATGGAATCAACACCTGTTTGTGGGGTAGAAAGAAGAAATGAAATGGTAGCAGATTTGCTGGCTCCGTGACGATAAATTCCAGCAGAAACAGGAATAACACCACAGGAACAAAGTGGTAATGGTACACCAAATAGTGACGCTTTTATTGCTGGCATAATGCCAGTTCCACCTAAATGTCGTTCTACCCATTCAGGTTGAATATAAACCGATAGTATTCCTGCTACCAGGAATCCAAACAGGAGATACGGACCCATTTGGGCAAGAATTGACCATAGTTCATTTAGAAAATTTTGTAATAATTCGATTATCATTAAGGGACTCTTTCAGTTGCCTATGAAGATTAGGCAAAGAATAATTAGCAGTCCAAATTATTTTTAGATCTGTGATTATCTCAACAGGAGCACTTTTTGTGTTGATCTATACTTTTGGGTAGCCATATTCACAAAATAAATTCCACTTGCCATGGATTGTCCAAGTGCATTCCTGCCATCCCAGGCAATTTGATATGTGCCAGGAGTTTTCACCTCATCAACAAGTTCTATTACCATCCCTCCTAATAAATTATATATAGTAATTGAAACGGGAGCAGTATTTTGAATATCGTATACTATAGAACCTGACGGATTGAATGGATTTGGATAGGGCGAATGTAATTTGAATTGATCTGGTGTATTATTATTCGAATGTATCGCAACACTGTAACAATCGCTTTGTTCTTGATGAAGTATAGTAATATCATCAAAAGTATTTCTACCACCAATCGTAAAACCGGGATAGCCAAATTCACCATCTTGGAAATCCAGAATATAATTTCCAGGTGTAAATGGACCGAAAGTAGCACTCAACTCAAAGGGACAGATGCAATCACATGGTGGACCGGTATCCGATAGAGAAACATGAAACGTGTCGGCACTCAGCCAACCATCCCAGAACTCTTCAAGACAACAATTCATTCTTGGAGTGTTCCAGAATAAAGCCATATTATTATTGTTGGTAGAAATTTCTATGAAACTTGTATCATCGCGACTACCAAGACAGCCTGAATTATCCTGATTGATTATTCCAAAGGTCTCATAAGTAAAGGAGGTGGATCCCCAGTATAAGGGATAGATGGAATCTGTACCAAAAACATCAACAACATACGAGCCGGGATTAAGCCCGGTAAAGGCAATATGAAAATCAAAATGGCATTCGCAGAAGCAATATTCACCTGTATCTACTTCAGTCATAACAATAAGACTGTCCATAATGTTTAATTCTAATTCGAATAATGAACAACAATTGCGGGTAGAGTTTGTATGCCAAATTGTGATTGTATCTTGTTCGATTGTAACATAGATGCTATCTGATTGTGGATAAGATAATTGTGATAAAAATATGAATAAAATAAAAAGTGAATTTTTCATTTCTAACCCCCGTTGAATGAAAGTTGTCATATTGATTAGGCAATATCAAGTAAGAAAAACCCGGTTGTTAATCCGGGTTTTAAAGTCAAGAATTGAAGTGCAGAAAATTCTGTTATTTCATTAACATCAATTTCTGTGTTTTGCTAAATGAACCTGCTTTAAATGATAAGAAATAAAGTCCGCTGCTAACTGGTTGGCCATTATAATCATTTCCGTTCCAAGTAAATGTATAGGTTCCAGGATTTTGGTACTGGTTAGACTCCATTACCGTTCTTCCAGTAATATCAATGTGTCGAATGACTACATTTGAACCTTGAGGGAGTGTATAGT
>JABMOV010000052.1 GCA_013203145.1 Fidelibacterota bacterium | reverse complement strand
TATGTGAGTTCAGTCTGGGGTACGGCAGACCCAAATTTTCAAATGGAATCCTTGGGTAATGATTTATACAAATTGGCTATTGGATATCCACATGAGTTCTATGGTTGCCCCGAGACCGAACAAATCCTGCAACTGGCATTTGTATTCCGAAGCGCTAATGGATCTATTACTGGTCGCGATGTTGGCGGCGCAGATATTTTCATGGATTTATTTTCCTCTGGCCTCACAGTTGCTTTCATAGAACCATCGCAAAATACACCATTTCAAATGCCCGAACGATCACCGATATTTTATGCGTTAGGTGATAGTCTGGATATTATGATTGGTGCTGCAACGATCGAAACGCAGATCGAGCAATTAAAATTGCATTATGGTGAAACGGAATTAGCAGTGACAACAAACGATACTTTAGCATACACATATACATTCAACGATGAAGGTCTTCATTATTTTTATGCCATTGCTGTTGATACCGCAGGATTAACAGATACAACATCATTGTGTGTAATGGTGAATCCGACTATAACGGATGCAATACCGCCCAATTCTTTTGAGCCGGGTATTCATTATAATGGACCAACATCAGTTACATTACAATTATTTGCTCCTTATAAGGAATTTGTATATGTGATTGGGGATTTCAATGATTGGATGGTTGACACAACCTTTTTAATGAATCGATACCAACCAACTACAGACAGCACATTATGGTGGATAACCCTAGAAAACATTTCCGCTGGTGTAGAGCAGGCATTTCAATATTTAGTGGACGGCGATTTGCGAATTGCCGATCCCTATACGGATAAAGTACTGGATGGATGGAACGATGGTTGGATTACAAACGATATTTATCCAAATTTGAAAGATTACCCATGGAATAAAACCGCCGATCCTGTATCAATATTGCAGACTGTTCAGCAACCGTACAATTGGCTTTATAGTGCTGAATATGAAAGAGTATCACAAGAAAAGTTGGTCATATATGAGCTCTTACCCCGCGATTTTTTAGCCGATCATGATTATGAAACCATCATAGATACGTTGGATTATCTTGATCGATTGGGAATCAATGCTATTGAGCTCATGCCCGTTAATGAATTTGAAGGAAATTCAAGCTGGGGCTATAATCCGTCATTCTATTTTGCTCCTGATAAATATTATGGACCAAAAAACGATTTAAAAACGCTTATCGATGAATGTCATAACCGCGGTATTGCAGTAATAATTGATATGGTTTTAAATCATTCTTATGGCCAATCCCCACTAGCAAGACTTTATTGGAATAGCTCTCTCTATCGACCAGCGGCAAATAATCCATGGTATAACGAAACCAGCAATTTTCAAAACCCAGATGCTCAATGGGGAAATGATTTCAATCATGAAAGTATTCATACCGAAGCATTTGTTAAACGGGTAAATGATTATTGGTTGACTGAGTATAAAGTTGACGGATTTCGATATGATTTTACTAAAGGGTTTTCTAACACGATTTATCCCCCCAGTAGTTGGGGGAGTAATTATGATGTCTCACGTATCTCAAATCTTAAACGGATAGCAGATGAAATATGGGAAACAGATAGTACAGCATATTTTATCTTAGAACATTTGGCTGATAATTCAGAGGAAACGGAATTAGCAAATTACGGTATGATGCTATGGGGGAATATGAATTATAGTTATAATGAAGCCACCATGGGTTGGTTAGGTAATTCTGATTTTTCCTGGGGTTATTATGGTTCCAGAGGATGGTCGGAACCGAACCTTGTGACTTATATGGAGAGTCATGATGAAGAACGAACGATGTTTAAAAATTTGGAATATGGAAACCATAGCGGAGCGTATGATATCCGGGATTTACCCACGGCTTTACAGCGAATGAAACTTGCAGGCGCATTTTTCTTTACATATCCCGGACCAAAAATGATTTGGCAATTTGGAGAACGAGGATACGATATTTCTATTGACGACCTCTGTCGTTTATGCGAAAAACCGCCAAGGTGGGAGTACATGCTGGATGAGGATCGTTTACGATTATTCAAAACGTGGAAAGCATTAATAACACTTAGAAAAGAACATGAAACTTTCACGAGTCCTGAAACAAATGTGGAATTGTGGTTGAATAGTAGTACAGGGAGAAAGCGCATCAAATTAACACATGATAGTATGAATGCGATCATTGTTGGAAATTTTGGTGTTAACACCACCACAATTGGTCCTGATTTTCATCATACGGGAATCTGGTATGAATACTTTAGCGGGGACAGCCTAAATGTGCAATCAACATCGGACGTATTAGAATTGGCAGCGGGAGAATTCAATATTTTTACTACGGTGAGAATTGACCCACCTGAGGCCGGACTGTTATCAATTAATTCCGAATTAACATCCATCCCTGTGACATTCCAATTATATCAGAATTATCCCAATCCATTTAACCCTGAAACGACAATTCGATTCTCAATTCCTACTATGGAGAAGATTCATCTTGCCGTTTACGATATACAGGGACGGTTGGTAAAAACATTAGTTGATGAGAACATACCTTCGGGGAATCATAGTGTAAAGTGGAGCGGTACAAACGCCAAGGGACATCCGGTGGCATCAGGAATGTATATCTATAAATTGAAAACTAAAGATAGTGTATTTCTAAATAAAATGATGTTATTGAAATAGATAATGCATTATTAACATTAAAGGGCGCTGGATCAGCGCCCTTTTTGTATAAAATGTTAACATATGTACTATTATAGTTGTTAAGTATTGAAATTAATTATAAACTTCAGAAATAGCTTTCGTCGACAATATAGTTTTGGCACGTAACTTGTGGTACCTAAGACATAAACTTTGAACAGAAGAGAGTAGCAAATGAAGAACCAAAAGGGTTTTACACTGATTGAAATAATAATGGTCATTGTAATTTTGGGAATCTTATCAGCAGTTGTCGTCCCCAAATTTATGGACTTCACCACGGATGCACACAAAGCCAATGTTCAAGCTTTTGTCGCAAGCGTAAAAACATCATTAGAGATGAATGCCAATAAGAAAATTATTGATATTGGAGAAAAAAGATACCCAAAGGGTAATACTGTAACAGACCTTTCTGCCTTTTTTGATAAACCCCCAAAAGATTGGTCAACGGAAGATGTAAATGCAGAAAATGCTGATCTTATTTATAGCGGTGATGGTTCAAACTTTCCCAATGGTATAATAATTCGCTATAATAGTAGTGGCGGTAGTAATTATTCACTGACATTAATTACAGCTGCTTATGGTTGGGAAGCCAATATCGAAATGTAAATATTTTAAAACACAGTAGACAAAAAAGAGGGTCTCATTTGAGTCCCTCTTTTTTTTATAAAGAAATACCTACCACGATAATCAGTTGCGCGAAATAATACGTTCCAAGAATTAAACCTTCGGCTGATTTAAACGGACTCTTGAATTTGTTGATTGCTAAAATAGTATCTGATACCATAAAACTGTAAGCACCAATCATTGTTAAAAAACCACCCATTGATTGCATCATAATTGCACGTTCTGTGGCAGACCAGCCCATTACCTCAATTGCAGCAATATAAAACAAAACGGGAAACAACATTTTTCCAGTCGACGATGATAGGTATTTAACTACAATTAATCCTGTGAGCGTAAATAGGGCAATTAGCCACGGATGGTAGTGATATATGGGAATTGTAAAAAAAGCCAGGATATATACAAGATGAGCCAAAAGAAAACTAACCAGTCCTGGAATAAAAAAGCGTTTTTTATTCAATAAAAACATATCACCAATTAAAGAGAAGAATAATCCCAAAATAATGGCATTGCGATATGGCAAAACGACATTGTGCATTGAAAATGCCAGTACAATAAGGATAATGACGGGCAATGGTTTTGAAAACAGGTAGAATTTTGGATGGCGATATTTTGTGAATATTGCTAGCACAGAACTAATAATAACCAAAATAGAGTAATAGGCGATCACATCATGATTTCCGAATGAATATGATTCCACTCGTTGGTGCAACGTGAATAGTTCCTGATATGGTGGGACTATCATCCATATTAGCTTTTTCACTATTTGTAATGACTTTCCATGACCCGGTGGGTAAATAGACATTTAATTCTTTTTCCGGGTCACCATTCATGGCAACAATAAACGTATCCTGAAGTTTATATACCAAAGCGACTTGAGATTCAATATCATAGAATTTGAAATCGTCGGGATTTGAATGACGAAACTCAGGATGTTTTTTTCGTAATTGAATCAAGCCTTTATAATAATCCACCAGGTTCGGATTCATATCACGTTCATCCCAATTGAGCCAGTTGGTCTCATCATCCTTGTTATAGGAATTATGATCGATATGACCAACTTGAACATCGGATAAGTCTGAGTCAGCAATGACTTTACTTCTTGCCCATTCCTGACCCTGATGAATAAATGCGATGCCCTGACTTGTGAATAAATACAGCGCACCCAGCTTATTTAGAGCAAGCTGAAAGTCACGAACTTTTGCATTTTTGGTTCGGTCGGCAATGATATTATCATTAGAAACTTGATCAGTTGCCAATCGAATGAAATCACCAAATGTATTATCATCATGGGATTCCAGGTAATTGACGCTATGTGCAGCATCAACATATTGACCGCCAAATTCGCGTAACGATCCCATGGCGAATCGTTGTAATACTTCGTTGTCAAAATCGCCCTGCCATTTTCCAAATATAAAGCCCTGTCCGTCATTGGGATTTTGACCCTTTACACCATTTCTGATGTGATCATTAAACGAAGCCCACCCTTGATCAGAAAAACCTGAAGGATCATATCCTCCGCCCCATGGTTCTGCCAATATGATAGCGTTTGGATT
>JABMOV010000006.1 GCA_013203145.1 Fidelibacterota bacterium | reverse complement strand
TTAATATCCAGCCCCTCCACTTTGGGATGCTGGAAATGGATGGTATTCACCACCTCCGTAATGCCTTGACTGACAGCAGTTCTGAGCATGGATAAGGTCATGTCCATGGACACAGAACCATCATCGGCACCAGGGAGAATATGGTTATGAAAATCGATCATAAAAGCTTCGCTTTTAAAGATAAAAGTTGTAAAGATAAAAGATAAAAGTTGAAGGTATAAAAGTGAAAGACAAGTGAAGTAGTGTTAATCATTTGCGTTTGGAAAATATTTTACCAAATATTTTAACCAATTCATTCGATTCTGAAATAATAGTATCAAGATTATTTGATTGTGAGACCCATTTCATCTCTTGAATAATGCGTAACCAATAATTCGTTTCTCGGGCTTCTCGTAAACAAATGCCGATTTTGTAGTAAAAATCATCTTTGGACTGTGAAGCTTGTGACTCCTCGTAATTTGCACCTATTGACGTAGCAGATTTTGATAGCTGATAAGTAACAACTTTTGCTGACGGATGAGATGGAAGTTGCTCAATGAATTTTAGTACACTTACAGAAAATTTAAAGGTTCGTCCGATTAAGTCTTTTTCTTGTCCCACTTTTATCTTTTTATCTTTTTATCTTTTTATCTTTTATCTTGATACCTTCGTCCCGACTTGTCGGGGCGCGGCTCCGCCCCCTCAGTCCCATTATTGAGACCAATTGAGCTTAATAATATATTGTAGCAGCAAGCTGCTACCTTACTCACACCCTAAAGCGCAGAAGAAATAGGGTCGTCTTCCTCTTTTACATTTACCCAAATGGGCAAGGCGTGCTCAATATCCAGTTGATTCCAGAGCTGTTTTAATTCATCCTTTTGCACCACCAAAGGTCGAATCTTCCGGGCGATGGCCTTACTGGTCTTTTCAAGCAGTTGATGCAGTACATCCTGTTTTACTTCTCCCACTAGCACCAGATCAATCAGGCCTGAATCCACACCCCGAGCATAATCACCAATGATATAGGCCGCTTCAAGCTCTCCCAATTGGGAGACTAAATCATCAATGAGGCGATCAATACCCACATATTTTTGTACTACATTCTGAATATCTGTGAACAAGGTATGATGGACATTGGCTTTGTAAACGACGGTCCGTCCCACACTTTCAGATACTAACATCTTGGCCTGGGTGAGACGATTTAATTCAACTCGAATATTGTTGGTTGATTCGCCAAACTCTGTGGCGAGTTCCCGTAAATAACCCCGGGTTTCCGGATTCATAAAAAATTTCAGCAGCAATTTAAGTCGCGCTTTGGATGTAATAAGTGAATCTAGCATATTTAATGAGTAATAATATTACTCTATATTACATAATAATCCTTAAAAATGCATATCAAATTAATATCTAAGAATATTTGACTTCGGCTTATCAACAATTCCTCAATTTCTTCGCCGAAAACTTAATCATCCCTATTCACATTTTATACTAAAAATGTGAAATCTTTTATAACCTGTAATCACCAAATATTAATCACTTATAGACTGGGATATGATGAATGTCACACGTTCTAAGAGACTTTATACTTTCTAAAATCCCATAAATCAATTTCGATAGTTATTAGTTCAATAATGCTAATAGTTTAGCTATTATGAATTCAGATAAAGATTATTCGAATATATTTTAGTGAGAATCGAATATGACAATAGATAAATGATTAACGATCATTTAAAAGTCCCAGCAAATAGGTCTTATAATCGCTTTTCCCATAGGTCTCCGCCAACTTAAGTAACTCATTATCACTGACCCAGCCCTGGGCGTGGGCAATTTCTTCGATGCAGCCGATTTTGAGTCCCTGGCGTTTTTCAATGGTTTCAATAAATTGCGACGCTTCCATTAAAGATTCATGGGTTCCTGTATCTAACCAGGCATAGCCCCGACCCATGAGTTCCACGCTCAATTGGTTTTGGGCTAAATAATGCTGATTCACGGTGGTGATTTCAAGTTCACCTCTAGCCGATGGTTTAATAGTTTTTGCTACGTTGATCACAGAATTGGGATAAAAATAAAGTCCCACAACAGCATAATTGCTGGCGGGATGTTCAGGCTTTTCTTCAATGGAAATGGCTTTCTGATTTTCATCAAAAGCCACCACGCCGTAACGCTCAGGATCATTCACATAATATCCAAAAACAACAGCCTCATCACCTTCAGTTGCACGCGATACACTACGTTCCAATATTTCACTCAAGCCATGCCCAAAAAAGAGATTATCACCAAGGATGAGGCACACATCATCATCCCCTATGAAATCTTCACCTAAAATAAAGGCTTGAGCAATCCCATCGGGAGAATGTTGAATTTTATACTCTATATGACACCCCAATTGACTTCCATCTCCAAACAATTCTTCAAACTTATGGGTGTCCTGGGGGGTGGAAATAATGAGGATATCCTTTATCCCGGCTAGCATAAGAACCGATAATGGATAATACACCATAGGTTTATCGTAAATGGGGAGAAGTTGTTTTACTACTGCTTTCGTTACGGGATATAAACGCGACCCGCTTCCGCCAGCTAAGATGATACCTTTCATGGGATAAGTTCCTGCTTATAGGTTTTAAGATTCAAGGGAAACTACAATCAATTATCAATGGTTAAATCAATCTTCACTTCTTATCTACACTTTGTTACGATAGACTGGTCGTTACGATTGATAAATGTTCAATGACTAAAATATTAAGGTTTTGATTAATAATTGAATTTGAGTCGTGCATTTTAATAAACTTTATTTGGGTATATAAATTGAGTTGCTTCGTCCAAATAAGATATCATCAGCTACCATTTTGATATTCTCGGAAAAACGTTTTTCATCTGGTTTCTCGATCCATTTAATTGTATCAATATAGCTGACAGGAAATGACATTAACATATCGTGAAGAATTTCAGGTTCAACGCCAGCTTCTTTCATTTTTGCTTCATTGACAATCGATTTCCAGTTAAAATTCCTGTGCCTGGCGATTGCTTGTATATCCACCACGTCTTTTGGTTCTGATCGGAATAATGCTGTTAATTTATTTGAAAGAATATTTCTCCAATTATCAACCTTTCCAAGTTTGGCATCCATTTCTATCTCGCCAAAATGTGCTGCAATATCATTAATTAGATCAATTCTCAATTCAACGTCTGGATTCTCCGTATCTATCACGTAGAGTTGAGTATAATTCTGATTTCTTTTAATACTTTTCATCTCAACATCAAAACGACCTTTTCCATCCTTAATCAATTGGTTTAACACGGTTTCCACATGTGATAAATACTGGGGATCATTATGTACAAAAAGATCAAGATCGTCAGAATATCTGTGTGTAAAATAATAACGGCTAAGAGCTGTACCACCGGTTAGAAAAAAGGGTGTGTCTAACTTGTTTATAATACTCAGAACCCCATCTTGTATAGGATATAGCTTCTCCTCGTAATATTTTGCGTAACCGCTCATATTTCTCTCTCATTTCTGGATAGCGAATTTTTTGTATTGTGGCGTGATTTAGATTTGCAATAATTTTGTCAATTCCAACCAAATCCAGTAATTCATACCAACTTAAGCGCTCTAATAAACGGATAAAAAGATGATCAAAATCCCAGTGTCCAGCATGGGATATTTCCCCTGAGATTACAGCAATTAGTTTTTCTGGATCAATGTTGTAATCCCAATTAATTCTTCTAATAAGTTTCAATTTTTCCGGTGTTAAAGTCAAATCAATCTCTCAATAAACCTATGCTGAAATTTAGGAAGAGTTTACTGTGGATAATATTATTTGTTTCCTTCAGCTATCGTTTTAAAATAAGAATAATATCTAGGAAGGGTATTCAGTCTTTATTGAGTATCAATGGTCAATTTTCAATCTGGTTAACGATCTGTTCAGCAATCGCAAAACTCGCCGTTGCTGCCGGTGATGGTGCATTAAGAACATGGAGAATATTTTCCTTTTTAATAAAAAAGAAATCGTCTACAAGCTGTCCATTTTTCATTACGGCCTGAGCCCTAACACCAGAACCCCCAGGGATGAGGTCATCCGACGTGATTTCTGGTATCAAGTGCTGCAAAGCTTTAACAAAAGCCGGTTTAACAAAAGATCGCCATTGTTCGCCCAGTCCCGTAAACCAGTATTTTTTGGCCATGTGCCAGGAGCCAGGGAATCTGGCCATATCCACAATGTCTTTCAACACGATATCGGTTTTTTTATATCCTTCCCGTGCTAATGCCAGTACTGCATTAGGTCCCGCTTCAATCTCTCCTGTAATTCGTCTGGTGAAATGAACTCCTAAAAATGGAAATCTGGGATCAGGCACCGGATATATAAGGTTGTTGACAAGGTGACGTTTTTCCTCTTTTACCGTATAATATTCTCCTCTAAAGGGAATAATTTGAATATCCAATTCTGTTTCTGTCATTGATGCAATTTTGTCCGAAAAAAGTCCTGCACAATTAAGCACCGATTTTGCATGAATCTCTATATGATCTCTGGTGATTATTATATTCGTTTGCGATTGAACCAGTCCCAGAACTTCAGTATTTAAGAGAATTTCTCCACCTTGTGCCTGAAATTCCTTAGCCAATGTTTCCACCACTTTTCCATAATCAATAATTCCCGTTTCCGGGACATGAATGGCCTTAATTCCCTGAACATGAGGCTCATAGTTTTTTATGTCAAATCCGTCTATGAGCGATAACCCAGTTAAGCCATTTTCTTCTCCGCGTTTGTAAAGAGTATCAAGACGGTTTAGTTCCGATTCGTCGGTTGCCACAATTAGTTTGCCACAGGTTTCATAAGGAATATTAAAACGCTTAGCAAAATCTGTGAGTTTTTTGATACCAACTGTGCAGGTTAGGGCTTTTTGGCTACCGGGCTTATAATAAATACCTGAATGGATCACCCCACTGTTATGCCCTGTTTGATGAGATGCAAGTGTTGATTCTTTTTCTAAAACAATAACAGTACGATCAGGATACCTTGTACAATATTCATAAGCGGATGTTAATCCCAGGATACCCCCGCCAATGACAGCAAGGTCATATAGCATGTTTTACCCAACGCCTAATCGTATGATTTTTTTGTCTTTATGCGCGGTGTATACGTTGCGGGTATCAATAATGAGCTTGGCATTTTCTTTTATGTAAGCAAAATCAATCGAGCCATGATTTGTGAGAATAGCTACAGCATCATACTCAGCAATATTTTTCAGGGAAACCAGAGATTTAACCACTGTTCCATTCCACTGAATACTTGGGACATAAGGATCATAAAACGCTACTTTAGAGCCACTGCTTTCCAGCAAACGAATCACATCCAAGGCAGGAGATTCCCGCACGTCATCAATGTCCGGTTTATAAGCCACGCCAATAATAAGGACATTGCTTCCATTGAGAGATTTTTTCTCCCTATTGAGTCCCTGAGATATGAGTTCAATTACATGATTGGGCATGTTGGTATTGATTTCACCTGCCAATTCAATAAAGCGTGCTTTATAATCCAACGTTTTCATTTTCCAGGCCAGATAATGGGGATCAATAGGAATGCAGTGACCGCCCAAACCAGGACCGGGTGTAAATTTCATATAGCCAAACGGTTTTGTGGCGGCGGCGTCAATGACTTCCCATACATCAATACCCAGTTTTTCACACATGATAGCAACTTCATTTGCCAGTCCAATATTGATGGAGCGGAATGTGTTTTCTAAAAGCTTTACCATCTCAGCGGCTTCTGGTGAGGATACTGGTACGATAGATTCAATTATTTGTTCATATAGTAATTTGCCTAGTGCTACACAATTTTCAGTAACGCCCCCTAAAACCTTTGGAGTATTATGGGTACCATAAACTGGATTTCCCGGGTCTATCCGTTCAGGGGAGAAACAAAGAAAAACCGTTTCCCCAACGATATAGCCGTTCTCTTCCAATCGTGGTAATATGAGGTCTCTGGTTGTTCCAGGATAGGTGGTGCTTTCTAAAACGATGAGCAATTCATGGTGTTTTACTTTTACAATTTCATCCATAACACTGATGATATAGGATACGTCAGGATCTTTAAGTTTATTAAGTGGAGTTGGGACACAAATTGAGACAGCATCTAAATCTTTTATTACTGAAAAATCGGTGGTGGCAGAAAATGTCCCTGAACTAACTGCAGTCCTGAGTGCATCATCATCCACATCCTGAATATAATTATTACCTTTATTAAGCTCATTCACGCGGGTTTCATTTACATCGATTCCTGTAACCTGAAAACCAGCTTTTGAAAATTCCATGACTAATGGAAGACCTACATAGCCCAGACCGATGACACCAATCTTTGCGTTACGGTTAATATATTTTTCTTTAATAGACGATAACATTGTAATTCCTTTTATGTCAGATGAAGAAATTACAGTTAGAAATTAGTGACTCAGAAACCTTTGTGTTTTATTTCACAATTTAGAAGCGATAATTGAATCCGATTTGATAGGTTGCTTGGGTAATATTTTCACTTGCCAAGGATGGCGTAAATTCATCTGTGCCAGATTTTTCCCAATTATTAACATGGTAGGATAATTGAATATCAACCATTGAATCTGGATAGAGCCGAACTCCCCCGCTCACACTTTTACTGTCCGCACCATTTTCCAGCCGTGATTGTTTCAGACTCAAACCACCTTGAACTGCGACCAAATTATTTATGAGATAGAATTCGCCTCCAAAATGAAAATCTAAGGCGGGCTTATAGGTTGATCGAATGATTTCATTTTCTTTTAGCAAATCCAAATATTCATCATCAAGGGTCGCTACATCTGATAAATCAAATTCAACCTGAGACCAATCTTTATACTGCGTACTGGCTGCTAATGTAAAGCGCGTTGTACTATACGCTAATCCTCCAGAAAACTGAAAGGGAGACTTCACAGCATAGGTCCACTGCCCAGGATCAGATTCAACAACATTTTCATAGGTACCATCATCGTAGGTCATGGTTTCTTTTTCTGTAAATACTTCTTTTACATGGTAGGTGTAAGCTGGCGAAAACGTTCCCCCAATTTTAATATTCCCTAAGCTTGTGAGTGCACCAAGTTTTAATTGAATCCCATTAAACTCAGTTTGCAAATAACGCTCAATATCATACGAATCGTAATCAGCAGGATAGGTTTCGTAATTGTGCTCAGTGTCAGACTGATTAAATTGGAAATGGTACGTATCATCACCTGTATTTAAAGCAAGTGATGCTCCCACCAACGTGGTAGGTGATACAGCAACGGATAGTCCTGTTGTCCACTGATCAATACCGCCTTCTAACCGTATAGATTCTGTTCGGGTTGCATCTGTGTCAAAGGCTGATTCATTTCCATCACTGTCATAAAATATAAGGCCATTTGGAACAGACGAAAATCCAGTGAATTCAGTAATTCCTTCACTGTCTCCAATACGATTAAACGAAAAACCCCATGCTAAAGCTCCTTGAGCGACTTCAAAAGGATACACAATTCCTAATCCATTGATTTTGGTCCAATTATGTTTGGCCGTTGTAGGTAGTCCTAAATAGGTGGTTTCATTCCCCGCTGATCCGTGCTCAATACCCATGGAAAAAATAGATTCTTTTATTTGTCCTAATCCGGCAGGGTTCCAATACAGTCCTGATATATCATCTGAAAGGGCGGTATAGGCATTTCCCATAGATTGGGCACGTAGGCCATATCCCGTTTCCATTTCAAACAGTCTTACAGCGTCGGATGCGGACTGACTGAAACCAAGCGTAAGTAAAAGTATGATAAAGATTGAATGTTTCATGAGATTATCCCCGATTCGGTTTGCGGGTTGAGCGGGATGATTTAGTCGTTTTTCTTGATACTTTAGTATCCCGGGATTTACTACGTTTACTTGGTCTGACACTTTTGTCCTTTTTAGTCGTTTTGGATGGGCGTACAGATTTTGATTTCGATTTATTGCTTTTGGTTTCCTTACGCTTTATGACTCCACTGGAAGATTTGCTCTTTTTAGTGCGTTTTATTTCAAATCCCTTAGGCTCACGACTTTTTTCAATCTTGGTCGTTTTTGTACTTTCAACAGGTTTTCTTGTGAGTGAGGGGCGTTCATTTCCCGTACTAGAGCTAATGGGTGTTGTACCAGTGAGTATTACACCGCTACTGCTTGGCGTGACACCTCTCTGAATTCCAGTAAAATCATCCTGTCCTCTTCTATCCCAGTCCCTTGGTTTTTTAGGTGGTTGTGGCTCATTATAACCATGTCCACCGTGATGCCCACCATAGTTCCCAGTCCACCAACTTGACCCGTGGTTATTCCAGGAATTATAATATCCATGACAATTACATCCATAACCATGCCCGTAAAAGGGCTGGTATGAAAACCATGGATCATAGTACTGATAAGGTTGATAGGCATACCATGGATCATAAAAAGGATCGTACCATGAAATATCAATATAAAATCCACCTGTATAATAGCCGGGATAATTTGATTGTGAGTAATAATTGGGTGGATTATTAAACCAGTAATGGTATTCATGGACCAGTGAAGGTTCTTCTTCCATGGTTACAACTGTTTCCACAATTTGTCTTTCAGGTATAATGACTACTTTACGTTCAACAACCATTTGGGTGTAGCAGCCTTGAGCTGTTATCATTCCAAGGGCAAGAAATAATATGTTTGTTAGTGTTTTCTTCATGATGTTATCCTCATCTCTGCCCTAACAGACACAAAGATTGTGCCATAGTTAAATCCACCACAGGTTTTTACGTATCTGCTATTATAGTGATCGTTGCAGACGGAGAGTTGTTTAAAATAAAAATGTGTCATGATAACTATGTGTGCACTGTTGTGTATACATAGTATACATTTACAGGTTAAATCGTTTTATTTTTTTATAAAGCCCCATTCGGCTAATTCCCAAATTTTTTGCAGCTTGACTCACATTCCCACCAGTTTGGCTCAAAGCTCTCTTGATCATTTCTATCTCAAGGTCATATACTGCTTCTGGTAATGTTGATCCTTCTAAAGTCGATTTTCTATTTACATGAATTACATCTAATCCGCTTAGGCTACTGATATCAATGACTCCCAATTCAGTAATAATACAGGCCCGATCGATGATATTTTCAAGTTCACGGATATTTCCTGGATAGGCATACGTTTTCAATTGATCCAATGCCTCAGCACTTATTCCAGCAATGCCCTTACTTCCTTTAGCAACATTTTTAGATATAAAATGATTAACAAGCAATGGCACATCATCAATTCTATCACGTAACGGAGGCAATCCAATGGGCATCACATGGAGCCGAAAGAATAAGTCTTCACGAAATGTTCCCTGGCGTACGGCCTCCTTTAAATCCACATGGGTAGCTGATATTATTCGAACATCTACTTTTTTCGTTGATGTGGCCCCAATCGACTGAATTTCTCCATCTTGGAGTACACGTAATAAACGCTGTTGCATGGCGGGAGACATTTCACCTATTTCATCCAGGAAAACAGTTCCACCATCTGCAATTTCAAATAAACCTTTTTGGTCTTTTATAGCATCCGTGAATGATCCTTTTTTGTGTCCAAACAAAGTGCTCTCTAACAGGGTATCCTGAACCGCGGCGCAGTTTTGTGCAGCAAAAACATTGTTTTTTCGGGGACCATTATAATGAATAGCTTTAGCAACCAATTCTTTACCCGTTCCCGTTTCCCCTTGAATAAAAACTGTCACATTAGTGGGAATAACCTTTTTCATGAGTGCAAAGACCTCACCCATTGGTTTACTTTCACCAATGATACTGTCAAACGTGTAATGCGTCTCCACTTCCTTCGTTAATATCCTATTCTCTTGCGACAATTGTTCATTAGCGCGCTTCAAATCTTCCGTGAGTCGGGAGTTTTCTCTTTCTAATGTGAATAATTCCACAGCCTGATTAATGAGTTGTTTTAATTCCTGGGGTTCCCAGGGTTTTTGGATATAATGATATATTTGACCCGTATTAATAGCCTCTATCATTGCTTCACGGTCCGAATACCCCGTGAGTAAAATTCGTTTGGCACTGGGTTGTATTTTATATGCTTCTTTAAATAATTCCACACCCGTCATTTCAGGCATTCGTTGATCAGAAACAATTACCGACACGGCCTGTTCCCTGAGCACTTGAAGTGCAGCTCGCCCGCTTAAGGATAGGATTACATCACAGTCCTTATTTAAGGCACGGTTTAGGGCATTTAAAACCAGCTGTTCATCATCTACGATAAGTATTTTTGGCTTCATGACAGATTTCCATCACGTGGGAGTGAAATGGTAAAGGTTGATCCTTTTCCCTCCTGACTTTTCACGACCAATGTCCCCTTATGATTTGTAATAATACCATAACTGATACTTAAGCCAAGCCCCGTCCCCTGACCAATGGGCTTTGTAGTATAGAATGGATCAAAAATATGAGCCAATTTTTCCTGGGGAATTCCCTGTCCATTATCCTGAATTTTGATGAACACACTTTCATCGTCAGCGGTGGTCGTAATCGTAATGACACCTTTATCTTCAATAGACTGTGCTGCATTAATCAATATATTCATGAATACTTGGTTTATTTGACCGCCCTGACAGGTCACCAGAGGGATATCACCGAAGGATTTGACAATATTTATGCGATCGCTAAATTCTTTGCGCATTAGTTGCAGAGTTGACTCAAGCCCTTCATGGATGTCAATAGGTTTTGACGTCTCTTCATCTAACCGGGAAAATTTTCTCAATGATTCCACGATTTCTTTCACACGACGACTGCCCTCCATGCTGTCAGTTATAATGGAGTCCACTTCGTCTTGGTTGATTTCCCCTGATTGTTTGAGCCGTGTTACGGCTTCTTTTAATTCATTCATATTTGCATAAATATAACCAATGGGATTATTGAGTTCGTGGGCAATCCCAGCCACCAACTGACCCAGGCTACTCATTTTTTCACTATGGATGAGTTGGGTTTGTGTTTGTTTCAATTCAGAATACAAGGTTTCCAGCTCTGTGTTTTTCGATTCCAATTCATGTATGTATTTTTCACGGATTTCCGATTCGGTAACCTTTTTCACCAAAATCTTTGTTTCTTCAATATATTGATTATTAGCCATGGTGAGTGCGATTTGACTGGCAATAATACTAAGAATGGATTCATCCTCATTTAAAAGATCCAAGAATGATTTTAATACAATGAAGGCATATACATCCTTTTCATCTTTTACGGGTACAGTAATGGATGGATTTATTTCTTTATTTCCTGTTAATATTTCTAAAAAGCCAGAATCTAAAAATATTGTTTTTTTAAGTTTCGTTTTACTTTTATCTGACAAATGAGTTTTATCCATCCCCAGGGATGTACCAGATTGAGCCAACATGGTAGCATTGTTTCCCCGAAGAACCCAAAATGAAGCATGATCACAGTTTAATGTTTCCAGCAGTACTTCCGTTACTCTTTCAGCCATTTCTTGATTGTCACGAATATAAAGTAAATGATCGGAAAATGATTGCAGTGTGTTTCGGTACCCAAATCGTTTTTTCTGTAATTGATGAATACGTTCCCATAATGTGATTATAATTGATGAAACCAAAAATAGAGATCCAATTTGTACTATCACTATCATCGACCGACTCGTTGCTTGAAGCGATTCTGATTCAATATATAAACCCAAGAGTGAACAACTTAAAAAGATAACGATATTTTTTACTGTCCATAAGTAGCGACGTATCACCAATCCGACGAAACCACTAAGAAGCCCTATTAGAATTACATAAAGACCAATATTCAACCAGAATGTGGCTGAAGTGAACAATCGCGAGCTTTTATCCAACGCCAAGTAAAACCACTTCAGAACTCCTGTATATTCACTGATCATGTATGTTCTATCTAAATCAGTTAAAACCAATTCTCTTTCGATACCTGACGGGAATTCTACTTTGACATGATAATTCCCTGGCGCAGGTACACCAAAATGAATAATCCGCTCATCGCCGGAAAGATATCCACTGGTGGTCCCTGCCTGGCGATACCCAACCAATTGAATCTGATCATTTACGTCTTTCAATAACCATATTTTTGCCCCAATGGCATTACGATTAGAGGTAATACCTTCCAATTTGAATCGCAAGAAATGAGAATCTTCTAGGGGATTTGTATAGAGAACACAGTTGGTGTCTTTATTGGCAACGAATAAATCAAGATCACCATCATTATCCATATCCGCTATCGCGGCTCCCGTGGAGTAATACTTCTTTATTCCCTCCATATAAGCAAGTTCAAAAATGCCTTGATCGTTGGTATAAAGCAAATTGGGACCAATATTTGTGAAATAAATATCTAACCAACCATTATTGTCAAAGTCAGCCAAAATTCCACTGTAGGACGGATAGAAGTTTTCCAGCCCCATTTTTCGCGTAATATCACCAAATGAGATTTGACCGGATTGCAAATGGGTTGTGTTTTCATATAGTCTACTTTGACCATGACGGTCCGTCACCAACAAATCCAAATCACCGTCATTATCAATATCACCAAAAGAAGCATTATTGCTATTATAACTTTGAGTAAGATGAGTAATAGTTAATTCAACTATTTGAAAACCTTTCCCATTAAGATTTTTATATAGTTTATCCGGTTCAAGCCAATTGCATACATATAATTCCGGAAAATTATCCCCATTTAAATCCGCAAAGGTTGCTGTCTGACTTATTCCCTCACTCTTGAATCCATAGATCTCTGTGACATCCTCAAACGTGTTTATTTTTGTTTGGATAAGCAGATGGTTTTTATCATGCTCGTCGGTAATAAAAATATCCAAATCGCCATCAAGGTCAATGTCTGCGAATGTTGCCCCATTCCCACTAATGGGTAATGGCAGTCCGGATTCGTCTGTGATATCTGTAAAAACCTTTTTTGATGATTGATGGAAAATCCGTGTGGTGGAACCCCATCCGATTATCATGATATCTTCAAAACCATCGTTATCAATATCCGCTGAAGCAGCTCCCAACTCTAAATTGTCTAATTGTCGAGGTTCAAGATTTCCGCCTAATCCAGTTTGGATCGTTTTCTCTTTGAAGGCTTTTCCTTGTTTACTATTTACAAAGTACCGGTTCAAATTTCGAAACCGTACACTATAGATTTCTGGGCCACCGCTCCCATTTATATCTCGAAATAAAACACCATAACTATCATCAAACTCAGGGATTAACCCGTTTTTTTGATCTGTTGGATAGAACATGAGATCCGTATCAAATTCTTGGGCGGTCAAGGATCTGCACAGAATAAGTGCCGTATACAAGAATAAGAATGGATTAATTGAAAATGTTTTTCTCATGATTATACAGGCAAACTATGTGAAACCACCTTCACTACGCAATGATTAGTTTCAGGATGATAATCGTTTAAGATTTTTCTTTTTCCATTGAAAAGCGGGTGATTTTGAGACTCTCTCAACCAAAGAATCCTCAAAAAGCGAATCGAGTTTGATTTCTCCTTTAGTATAAAATTGTTCAATTATTTCTATTTCTGTTTCATTCAAGTAAATCATGTGCTTAAGGATATGCCTTGCACCATCTTTCATAGAATTCACTTTTGGATCATCACCTCGAATTAACATTGGATGGAGGTTTCTTACCACATCAGCAGAGGATATTTCTTCCCACTTGGGGGGAAAAAGATCCGAATATGATTCGCTAGCTGTTAATAAGGCATAAAGAAACAACTCGTGTAGCACACCATGATCGAATTCAATTTGCAATTTATTTATTCGATATAGATCGTAAAGGTCCCTGGCAGTATACCTGGTGAGAAATGCTCTGGTTTTTCCCGTTAATAATTCGATGAGGTTTAAGTTTGGAAAAGTCAGATTCTCTCCCCACTTATCAAATTCAAGAATATTTTTATCCAAAATTGTAATTCGTTCTAAAAAATTAATGTCGAGCTTTAGTGCATCCCCTCCTCCATGAAGGGTTATATAACTGAGTTTATATTGAAGATTTGCATATGAACTCCTTGAACATTCTACCTTATATTCGCCAGAAAACACAGCTGGAATTATGACTTCAATATTTTGGCGAGCTCTAAGGGACGGCTCTCTTTCTAATTCCCCAATGAAATTCAGATCAACATCAACCGAGAGCCTAGGAACATCCAGGTAAAATAAATTCAACGCTGTCCCTCCTTTAAGGACAAATTGATCCTTTAACACCGGATGAGAATTAAACGTCCGCAAAATGTCAATTAACCGCAATGCCTTTTCCAGTGGTCCAAACATAAACTGGGTTTTACGGGAAAGTTCGTCAAGCTCGTACTTGGTATATTCAAACAAGATTAATAATCTTTGCTCTTTTTCAGGTTATTCGGAATCATCAGATTCCATCGTGAATTCCTGTAATTGCCGCTTCGTTTTGAGGATATTAGATAAACAGGGTCCAAGGGTTTATTTCTTTGCAAGCGTTTAAGTTGGTCAGGTTTAACATACCATTCGTTCTGTTTTAGCTCGAGCAGCCAGCCTAACCGCATTCTCATACTATGAGATACATAGTAAGAATCTAGGTATTGCATCAGCTTATCTAAGTCGAGCCAGCTCATGCCTTCTAATCCCCTTAAAAACTCGTCCATACCCAGGTATCGATCTGAATGTTTTAGACCTTCTAGTACTGTCCGTTCAGGATCTAATACACGGATTTTTACATCATCGATAACTTTTTTCATCACCCCAAAATCAAGGTTTTCACGGTAATATATGTAGGTCTTACTTTGGTAGGTGAACCTTTGGGGCGTCTTTTTATTTGTTAAGCCTACGGCTATTTGTAACTGAGATGACTCGCTGTACGCTTCTCCACGAACAGCCATGGCAGAATGATAAGCAATTGCTGCATCATTGACTGAATGTGCTGCCACCAACCATGGAGAGATTGAGA
>JABMOV010000051.1 GCA_013203145.1 Fidelibacterota bacterium | reverse complement strand
TTCATTCAAATTGCTGAAATCAACAATTCGACGCATGCTTGCACCAAAATCTTCAACATACGGCTTATCATATGAATATCCGCCATTGTTCACCGTATTTCCAGAACCACCTGTAATAAAGGGACCAACATTGAAAGAAAAAAGCTTATCAAGAATTGCGATGCTTCCTAGATCATGGGGATGTGTTAAGGTATGAACTTTTCCCCAAGACCATGTAGTGGGATCTGGCCCTATCAACACTTCAATTTCCTCAACGGCAGATTCAATAGAACTTTGAACAATGTCAGGAAGTGTTTCAACATAATTTGTTGTTTCTATATTGTCAATCCAGGTTGATGAACCGTCGAGCAATACCCATTCGATGTTTCGATGCGGTATCATTGCCATATCCAGATAAGCATCAAACGAATGCGGACCAACAAGATCAAGCTCATCCTGATAAACATTTTTAAGAATATGAAACAGAGTGACATGGAAAACCAGCGCAGCCGGAGAATCGGGAGATTCATCACCATTCCAATTTGCCAATAGAGCAATCGCAGTTGAAACATTATTGTCAATTGACGGCGGATGAGCTAGTTCTGCAATTCTAGGTGCTAATGATCTGGAAAACGGTGCAATCAAGTCGGTTTGAATTGATTTAATATCGTCAACGGTAACAATGACTTCCTCTTGAATGCGCTCATGGATACGCATGACACGACTTGGGTGCAGCCATAGATTAGAAATGTAATAGGGAAAATCATCCCCAATTGTTTTATTGTTGGCTGTGGCGATATATCCCTGAGGCGGATTGAATAAAAAGGGCATCTCGTCAAATGGAACATATCCTTTCCAATCATAATCAGGATCGTTACCAGGACGTGGCACCAAACTTTCGCCATCCTTGCGAATGGGTATTTTTACTGCAGGCCGCCAACCAATATTCCCAGCAGTATCTGCGTATAGAACGTTTTGTCCTGGTACAGCGAAATTTTCCACTGCAGCAGAAAATGTATTCCAATCATGAGCCTGGCTGAGATCAAATAATGATTCGAGGATTCTAAAATTTTCGTTTCCAGTCCATTGGATGGTTATAACCGGGTCTTCGTCGTCCAGCATATGGTGTAAATCTGTGATAACAGGTCCATGTTTGGATATACGAACCACAATAGTTGTATCCGATCCGCCCTTGATTGGAATCGTTTCGTTGACAGTTTCAAACTCAAGCCAGTCCGTGCCAGATTGATAGAGATTTGGATTTTCTGCGCTAACTGTTTCAATAAAGAAATCGATATCATCAGCCATAACATTGGTAAATCCCCAGGCGATTGCCTGGTTTTGACCTAGAACCGGAACCGGAAGCCCAGCGAGACATACGCCACTCACGTTAAACCGCCCACCGACCATGTGCATTTCATACCATTTCGCCGGTTGTGTATAACCCAAGTGAGGATCATTTGCCAATAATGGTTTACCGGACTTGGTTTTTGATCCGGAAATAACCCAACAATTAGAGCCTATATCTGTTCCATCTGTACCTGTAAGTTGACGAATTATGGATTCTTGCCGACTGATTTCAGCAAAAAGGTCATGTAGACCATCCGGCATATCTATGTTAGCAATGGTGGGTTTATCGTCTCCATAAGGCGGCAATAACTCCAGAAGTTTTTCTTCACCGTAGACATCTAAAACCGACCCGAACAATATTTCTGGTTTCCAGGATTGCTGTAAATCGTGTGCCATGAGTCGGGCATAACCAATAACGTCAGAAGGTACCCATTTGATTGGTTTAGAGCCAATTATCTTAAACTCCGGTGGCAGATTATCATCCACCTCATCAACCCAGGCATTAATTCCATCACAGAAATGTTGAACCAAATTTTTGGTTTCAGGCCTTAATTGTTCAGCCCCTTTGCGACCGATTTCTGGGATACGCCATGTTCGCAAATATATGTCACTTCCCAGCATGTCTTTGCCGAACAATTTAGATAATTCTCCACGAGCTGCTGATCCCACAACCGTCATTTGCCAGAGACGTTCACGGGCAGCAATATAACCAGCTGTTAAGAAAAGATCGTTTTCTGTCTCTGCATAAATATGAGGAACGCCCCATTCGTCAGAATAAACATTCACAGGTTGTTCGAGACCGCTTATTGAAATTTCCCCCTCATATAGGGGTAAATCATAATGGAAATACAATTTGAAGATTAGAATTCCCAACGCCACAATAACGCATAGGCTGATTACTATTTTTTTTACCATTATCTATCCTTTTTAAAACATGTTTCGTATAATTCTAATATTAAAGTTTTGCCCTTTTATTTCTTATCCTATTTAGTTGAACGGGGTCAGTCAATTCGCGATATGCATCCTTGCCAATCCACCGAGCATCTTTTTCTTGATGCTCAGATAAGTCACGGGCTATTTCTACAGCTTTTTCATTTAAAGACATATTCCGTTTTCCGATTTGTCTTAAGGCCCAGTTTACAGCTTTCTTTACAAAATTTCGATTGTCATTCGTTTCTTTTGAAATTAATTCTAAAAAGGGGTAAAATTTCTCATCGGGAGCCTTTTTGTCATGAACGGCTAACGTAGCCATAAGAACATATCCCGCCCGTTTTTCAAACTCAGGTTCGCGATGGGTCCATTCAACGGCTTTATCGTACGCAAAGGGCGTTTTATCAAATAACGATCCCATGGTTTGATCACACATATCCCACGAGTCAATATCCTTGATCCACAATTCCATCTGTTCTTCGGTCACCAATTTTGGTTCATCAATCCATGCTGCCATGATGCGCGTTTCCAAATAGCCTTCATCCCATAATCGCAAGGCTAATTCATGATTTTTACGGTAGGGTTTGGTTATTTGTCTTAAAACAGGTTTTCGCGTCCCAAACAATTTTTGCGCAGTAATGCCAAAACGCTGCATTCCCTTGATTTCCTTTTCACTGTAGGTG
>JABMOV010000050.1 GCA_013203145.1 Fidelibacterota bacterium | reverse complement strand
CGCTGCATGAGGTTGTATGTAAAGGAATCGTAGTTATCAATAATAAGTATCATGAATTAGATGAATTTGATACTGGAGTTTAGCACAAAAACTAAAATCTGTGGTCAGACGGTTTACTGATTTTATCTTAAAATTGAAATTATTATGCAAATTCTCCAACGCGGATACTTAATCTAAATATTTGAATATTTATACAAGTAAGACGTCAAATCTCATTTACAATCCAATTCCCATAATCATTCGTATCATCAACTCCGGTTTCCCTTCTTTTACAACGGTATATGAAAAACCTGACCCTAGCGCAACATAGAGACCTTCTCCCCCATGAGAAATAACCGGACCCCAATAATGCCCGCTCTCTCCCCCTTTGAATTCTACACCTAAACCGACCAATGAAGATACGCGATAGCTAATACCAGCATTGTATTTCCATGCTATTTCAGTTTTACCATCGTCAAATTCCATTTCCCAAACAGGATTAACGGCTATTGTTAATTTATCAATGGATTTTGCAAGGATGAGTTTACTTTCTATCTCATGCTCATGAAAATCAGGTTTCCCCTTATACTCAATATATATTAATGGATCTAAAATCCATTTCCCTTTAACTCCAAGGCGGTAACGTCCGCGCAGTTTGAAGCCTGAATATGTAAGGATTCCATTTGGGTCTTGCTGAAACGATTGATATATTCCCATATCAAATCGATCATTCATCCCAATTTCAATTTCCAGATCATGTTTGCTGGTAATATATCCCTCCAAAGTATCCCTATTTTGAGATTCAAAGGTCAGATAATGTTCAATTTCTGCCTCTCCCGCTGGCATAGTATTATATTCATAAGTCCATACAAAAGCCCGAGTATCAGCATTGAGTAATGCTGCAAAAATTCCTAAAAGAATAAAATGTTGTTTCATTAATCTACCATTTATTTGTTATTGAGACTTATTTTCATTAACAAATTAAATATAGAACTAATTATATCAAATAAATTAATAGTTCTACGTATGATTTAAATAAGGAATCAGTGGGAATATTTCGCGAATTTGTTCGATGGTGATTGTGGACTCCCATACACCGAAAATCCGTGCCAACACAACCAGAAATACAAAGCTTCCCGTTACGGCGATAGACATGCTTTTCAATGTCCAGAAATTCTTTTTTGTTCCCACAGTTTGCATTGTCATGGTTTCGTTTATCGGGCAAATTGCCGTACAATTCATACATCCTGTACACTCAGCACTTTGGATAAATGGTTTTTCATCTACTGGCAAATATGCCGGGCAAACTTTGGTACACAATCCGCAATTCGAACATTTTTCCTCATCACGCACAACGCGAGTTGGACTTATCATTGAAAATAATCCCATCAGCGCACCATATGGACATAAATACCGACACCAGAAATTTCTGACAAAAAGTGATCCTACAGCCAAAAGCAGTAAAATGATTAAAGCGCCAATGGACATTTCTGTGAAGAAGTACATCATTTTTATATCGGAAACAATCCAGTATCGCGTTTCCTGAAAATCTTTCAGATAAGAAATGGATGCAACGACTACGGCGAAATACACAAAAAATGCCATCAATATATATTTCAGACTTCGTAACGGAATATCGAGCCATTTTGGAAATTGAAAATTGCGACCAAACATGCGTTGACCCAATCGCCATAACCATTCCGATAAAGTCCCAACAGGACAAAACCAACCGCAGAATGTTTTTCTAAGTAGCCATGATATGAGAATAGCAAAACCGATGATAACCATCCCTGCTGGATGTACCATGTCCCAGTGTCCGGTAAATAGAAAATGCTTCCATGCCATGAGAGATCCAATGGGTAAAAATCCTTCAACTCCGGGTGGTCGTGGTATGGTTACATCACCGATTCCTGATACTTGAATTACATAATAATAAAATTGGATTCCAATAGCAATTGTCAGAACGAATACTGCAAGTTGAACCCAATTTCTCAAAGACCAAGGGTAGTGTTTTTTTATGTATCGGCGTGCCATTTACGATTTTCCTATCCTAAAACAGATGAAAAATTACTGTACACACACTATCTAATGGAACAATAACTGTTGGACATTTTTCACATATTCCAAGCGGTTGAATTTCTTGTCGAACTAAACTAGTTTTAATCGTCTTCGATGTAGTTTTCACATGCTACTCAAACAATTTGGATCAATACTAGTTATGCGGGGGTACTTACATGGTTGATTTCATTTGGGATGAAAAATATAGTGTTGGACATACAAAACTGGACGACCAGCACAAAATTATTTTCAAACTAATCAGTAATCTATCGAATAATCTTTCGCGACAGATGAATACTGAAGATATTACTCGATCATTATCTGAAATGACGGAATATTTTTGGGTTCACCTGCGCTACGAAGAAGACTATATATCCAAGTCTAATTTCCCTGGCTATGATAATCACGTGAAACTCCATTTATTATTCAAGAAAAAGGTTATGGAATTAAATACAGCAGCCTTCGCAATAGATAGCAGTCTTCGGGAAGAAATATTAATATTTTTAAAAGATTGGTGGAAACAACATATCTTGGCAGAAGATATGAAATATGCAAAGTATTCAAAGAAATTAAATGAACCCTAAAACAAGATTCTCTAAAATCGTGCTGAGTTTTTTATAACGCAGTTTCTCAATCTACTTTTATTGAGATTATCTTTTATATATAATTAGTCATAGTTCATTAATAAATAAAGTTTAATAAATACGTACTTCAGCGTATTTCTTTTTTAACGAATTATAACTTAATATGTGTTTATTATATTTGGGGGAAAGCCCCGCCTACGCTGCCTGCCCCCCAGGCACAAATGTAGGTGGGGCAACCTAAATTTGTTAGAAATATTATGATTTATATATTACTGTTGTTTTTAGTTACACTTTTCAAAAGAGATTAATCATTTCGTAGGTAAGATCACCGATACGATTCAGAACTGAGGGGATATTAATACTGACTTGGATTTAAATTTAAATTATTCTCATCGAAAATATATTTTTCGTCATATATTGAGTAGTCCTCTATTTGAACATCTATAAAAGTCAAAAAAGCAGTTAACATCTTTTGGTCTGTAACACATTCTGGGTTTGTTACGCCAAAACCGACCATTTCATTGATATGAAATTGAAGCCATGGAAAATAGAAACCGCAACCCTGTTATGTTTTATGTTATTCTATAGAGAATCTCCAACTTAATGTGCGCAAGAACTGTGCTACTAATTTATTCCTTATATCTACTTTATTACCCAAAGAGCATTTTGAAGAGAACCCAGGACTTCATAACCTTCCTCGGTTACCAAAATATCTTCCTCAAGTCCTATATTAACTTCACCGCCAAGACGCTCATCATCAATAATGACTGCTGGTTCGATGGCTAAAGTCATACCTGGTTCATAAGGGAAGAAGGACAAACTGCCATAACGCTCAGGCCAGTCAGGTGCCGGGAGTGGACCAATATCGTGAACCTTACCGCCAATAGGATGACCGGATCCGAAGGGTTGTTCCGTATACCCGCGATTTACCAAAAGTGTACGGCCGGCAGTGTCCGATTTAATGGCCATGACTCCTGGTTTTATTGCATCCAGTGCTGCCATGTTAGCGTCTTTACAATCCTGCCAGTACTTGTTAACAAAATCCGGAGCTTCTTCCTCACCTTCTTTCAATATATAAGCTGTGCGTTGTATATCGGAGTTGTAACCATTGTATTGGAAACAGATATCAGCACGTATAATATCACCATGTTGGATCACTCTATTGGTAGGCCCACCATGACCGCGCATTGGACCAACTACAATATTCATACATGATTCAATAACTCCCAGCTGCTCTCCTCTTTTGCGCATGTAATTAGCAACATCCATTTCAGTAGTCAGACCAGGTTTGATTACCGTACTGCTAAAAGCCTCAGTTATTATCAGCTGAGTAATCTCTACGGCTGTTCGTAAAGCTTTAATTTCGACAGGCATTTTGCGGCTGAACAGAGATATTATTAATGCCTCAGATGACATAAACCTTTCCTTATACTCTGGCAAACTTTCTTCCAGGTAATCAAATAGGCCGGTTGTCAAACCGTCGGCTATAGCAGAATCACGTGAACGGTTGATAGCAATAGTTTGGGGATCAAATTCTCTTATTATTCGCTGAAGATGGGGTTTCACTCCTTCTTGTTTATAAGCAATAACTTCATCATATATACCACTATCGATTAGGGGTGATACATCGTAGGAAGCAGCAATCGCAATACGGTGGTAGTTACCATCATTATCGAAAGAAAATATCAAGGCAGCCCTAGCCACCATGTGATTGCTACCTAAATGTGGGAGAAGTGGATCTGTGGCTCCTTCACGGGTGAAGTTGAGCCAGCAGTCGATATTTTTTTCCTGTAATATTTTTGGAAGCATTTTTTGTAAACGATCTACTTTTACATTTGCCAATTCAGCATCCATGTTTACTTCTCCTTTAATGATGACCAATGACAAAATAATTATTGGTATGAACTTTTTATGCATTATCTCTCTCCTAAACAAATTCCACGTAACTCTGACCCCGTAATTGAATCAATATCTTAGTGAAATTTAGTGCAACCAAACCTGAGATATAGCCCGCAATATGGCCTATCAATTGTGATTAACTCATCCCAAACTTCTTTGGAAATATTTTAGATTGTAAAAATATAGATATGGGGGTGCAGATTAGTTGAGACAAACACCGAAAAAGAGAATGAGAGCGTAAGCCAAAGATTCTGGAGGAATTATATAGTATTTTATCCTCAGGCTTTTCAATTCTTAATTTCTAGTGAGTAAGCCAGTCATTAATTTGATTCATCTCATTCCTGGTTATGTTATGGCCACCATCAAAGTCAAAAAAGGTAACATCATATCCAAAGGCTTTAAATACACCCTCTGACTTATGGGCTAATTGGATATCAATCCGAGGATCATTAAGTCCATGAGCAATAAATATCTTCAACCGTTTGGCTTTTCTAATTGCCTTATCATTTGGCCACTCCGGTTCAAAGCAATCCATGAAGGGGGGGCAAAAAGGATCCTTAAATGGAGCCCCTGAGAGGATTATTAATCCATCAAATGATTTATAATTATGGATACCGGCGAACATTGTGACAATGGATCCTTGGGAAAATCCCATTAGGTATAATTCACTGATATGATAATTACTCTTTAATGATTCAACTAAATTAGCTATGTATTCTGAAGAGTAATCTAATGCTGTATTCATTACTTCAAGATCACCAGTAGGCCAGGCCGACCAATCATATCCAATTTCACTATCCATTAACCATTTGTAAGGTGCCTGTGGAGTTGCCATAATGAAGCCAGGTGCATCAACGTATTTATATATTTTACTATGAGCCTGATAAGAACTACCTCCACCGTGAAGATTAATTACCATTGGATATGATTTATCTGGTTGGTAATCGCTTGGCATATTTAATATACATTCGTTAACAGCTGGACTTTTAAAATAAATCGTATGTTCAGGAATAAAATTCATAACGCTGTCTAAATAGGTTAATGCAATTGAAAATCTGCTTGTTAAGCGGTTGTTATGGTTCCCTTCGTAAGATTTAAATGTGTGTGTTATATTTAAAGAATCAAGATGCTTGCTGAAGGAAACATTATAAGGATGAATAAAATCCTGAGTACCACAATCCAGATAGATGGCCAGGTTAGTGCTCTTATCGTATGAGTCTACAAGATATATTGCTGAATTTTCTCTCCATTTGACCCAAACTTCCTCTAGAATCTTGCCACTTGAATCTATAGGGAGATCAACGAAATGTGGTGGTTTTTCCAAATTGGGTGACCATGCCGCAGCTTTACTGAAAAGGATTTCAGAAAATAGACCATTCTCAGGCTTAATAACTTTAGTTGAGTCTAATTCACTAATTATTCTAGGAAAGATAAATTCTGAAAATTTTGAATCTAAAATTCCGCCATGGGAAGCTACGCCTGCATATAATTTTGGGTGTTTCAAAGCAATACGCATCGAACCTTCTCCACCCATTGAATGTCCCATTATACTTCGTTTTTCTCTCCTTGGATCAGTATTATAATTAGTATCAATATATTCGATCAGATCGAAAGTGATATAATCTTCTACAGATCCAAATAAAACAGAATTAACGTAGCTACTTCCTAAATATGGCTCCATGCTTCCATCTGGTTTTACGACGATAACCGGATCAATAATTTTTTCTCCAATGAGTGAATCCAGTACATGAATTATATTAGAATAGTCGTCCTGATTGCCCCATCCGCCATGTAAAAAATACACTACCGGATATTGTTGAGTGATACTAGCTGAATCATATCCCTCAGGCAAATAAACATCTACCATTTTCTCCATTTCAAGTGATTTACTGTAAAAAGTGTCATCTATAACTATACCTTCTGAAAAGCCTATTGTTTGAATAGATAAACCGAAAAATATAAATAATTGGAATTTGAAACGGTGTTCGATAAGCATGTAATCCTCTTGCATAGATTGTATTATTCTATAAAATATACCCCTAATAATTGAATTAGAATAAAAAAGGGAATTGGAAATACTATGTTAGAAAAAGCGTCTCATTTAAAGTGATCACCAATAAAATGATCACCAATAAATAACAAATTAAACCATTGATCTCCGATTTGATTTCATGTAAAATAAACCGACCAGTCAGTCTAGTTTATGAATGAATCAAAACAAGATCTCAAAAAAACACAGATTTTAGACGCTGCGCTCAAGGTCATTGTTGATAAGGGTTTTGACCAGAGCCGTATGGATGATATCGTCGCCGAATCCGGTATGAGTAAAGGTGCCATTTACTGGTACTACAAATCAAAAAAGGACGTTTACCTTTCCCTGGTCAATCACTGGGTTATCGAATATAGCGCGCCATTAAATCATATTGTTGAAGAAGACTTGCCAGCCTCCCAACAATTGCATTCTCTATTTCAGTTTTTTGTTGATCAGTATGAATCAGATTCGGCTGTCTTTAAAGCCATGGTAGAGTTTTGGGCTTTATCAGGCAGGGATGACGACTTTCATCAAAAAGTTCAGAAAGTATATTCTGAATTCGTCCATATCATCGAAACCATCCTTCTGCATGGGAAATCCAATGGTGAATTCTTTATCGAGGATACTCAAACTGCAGCCTTATCCATTATGATCAATATCGAGGGAATTATTTGGTTTACCCTTTTTGACGCCAATAATATATCTGTCCGGAGCTACATGGAAACTATTTACCAGTTTATTGAAGCCGGATTAACAACACCTAACAAGGAATTATCATGAGTGAATCCATACCAAAAACCGGGGGACGTTTTTTAGTAGAGCCGTTTGGAGCTACGCCTGCGTTTTCTCGTGAACAATTTTCCGAAGATCACCGTGACATTGAATCCATGGTAAAAGAATTTGCGAAAGAACGAATTCGTGAGAACATGGATAACATCGAAAAATTTGATAAAGACCTGAGCCTGGGCCTTATAAAAGAAATGGGTGAACTGGGATTACTTGGTGTCGATGTGCCAGAACAATATGGTGGCATGGAATTGGATAAAATCACCACTGCCATTGTGGCTGAAGCAATGTCCGCCGGATTTAGTGCCTCCTTTACCACCACCTGGTCGGTTCAAACAGGGATTGGATGTTTGCCAATTGTCTGGTTTGGTACTCCTGAGCAAAAAGAAAAATATTTACCAAAACTGGTATCCGGTGAATGGATCGGCGCCTATGGGCTAACAGAACCATCCTCTGGCTCAGACGCAACTAACGCCAAAACTAAAGCAATTTTATCAGAAGACGGAAAGCACTATTTACTTACTGGTGAAAAACAGTTTATTACCAATGGTGATTGGGCCGACGTTTATATCATTTTTGCCCAGGTGGATGGCTCCAAATTCAGTGCTTTCATTGTTGATCGGGATACGCCCGGTTTTACTATTGGACCCGAAGAAAAGAAAATGGGAATTAAAGGATCATCTACCACTTCCCTCCAATTCACAGACGCCAAAGTACCGGCTGAAAACTTGCTCTATGAAATCGGCAAAGGTGCAGCCATTGCATTTAACGTATTAAATATGGGTCGTTTCAAACTTGCTGCCTCAGGATTGGGTGGCTCAAAAGAAATTCTCACAGAAGCAGTAAATTATGCTTTATCACGGAAACAATTCGGTCAATCCATTTCCAATTTTGATGTCATTCGCGGCAAGATTGCAGACATGGCGGTTCGTATTTACGCTGCTGATAGTATGATTTATCGCACCATCGGTCAAATCCAGGAAGCCATCGATGAATTGGATCATACTGCTGATGATTATTATTTGCAAATGGGTAAAGCAATGGAGCAATATGCCATTGAAGCGTCCATGGCAAAAGTCTATGGCAGTGAAACACTTGGTTTGATTGCAGATCATGGTATTCAAATTTTTGGTGGGTATGGATTCATCGAAGAATATCCCATGGCAAAAGCCTATCGCGATACTCGTATTGATCGTATCTGGGAAGGATCAAATGAAATTAACCGCCAGATTATTTCTGGTTATATGCTTAAAAAAGCACTTACTGAGGAATTGCCAATTCGAGATGCTATTCGCAGAATCAATACATTCATGGAGAATGGAAAACTAGAAAATATTCCTGAAGCATTGAAACATGAAGTGGATGCCGTTGAAACAGGGAAACGCCTTACCCTCTATCTTTTTCATGAAGCTATGTGCGAATTTGGTCAGGATTTACGTCACGAACAGCAATTAACGGAAATTCTTGCCAATATGTTTACAGATATTTATACAAGTGAAAGTGTCCTGGCACGAGTAAACCATCTTTTGAGAAAGGGTGAATCAGATTCAACGATTCTTGCTATTGCAAAAGTGCAAACCGCAGAATCCAGCATTCGACTATTAAATACAGCACTCACAGGATTTAATGGTATTTACCACGGTCATTTACCAGAAAGTATCATTGATTTTCTGAGGTCATTCCAGGCGCGAATGCTACCACGAACCGATATCATCGGGCTGAAAAGACATATTTCTGAAGCTGTCTATCATCAAAAAGCTTATCCCTATTAACCTAAACCGGAGTCAATCATGGGAAAAATTATTGCAGTAATTATCGATGCCGTTCGTTCACCGATCGGAATTAAAAATGGTCAACTAATCGGCATTCGTCCAGATGATCTTACCGCTCAAGTCGTGAAAGGTTTGTTGGCGAGACACGAAAATTTCGACTCAGACGATGTTGAAGATTTGGTCCTTGGATGCGCCTTTCCTGAAGGTCCCCAGGGGATGCTCATGGCGCGATCGGTTGGCGCACTTGCAGGTTTGCCAATCACAACGGCTGGTAAAGTGGTGAATCGCTTTTGCGGTTCTTCCATGGATGCCGTGCATCAAATCTCCACCGCCATTGAATCTGGTGATATGGAAGTTGGTATCGCTGCGGGTGTGGAAGATATGTTTTCTGTTCCTATGGGTGGTTTTGCCCCTGATTTTCATCCCGAATTAGCTGAGCAGGAATTTTACATTGGGATGGGCGAAACCGCAGAAATTCTGGCAAAGGAAGGGAATATTTCCCGCGATGATCAGGATGCGTTTGCCATTAATTCCCACAAAAAAGCATTAGCAGCCTATGAGGCTGGAAATTATACGAATGAGTTGATTCCCATTGATGTATATGGTGAAGCGACTGTTGAACGTGATGAAGGTCCACGTGAACCTGATGTGGAGAAAATCAAAAGTTTAAAACCTGCCTTTATGGAAGGTGGGTCAATTACCGCCGCCACGAGCTCTCCCATTTCAGTTGGTGCTGCAGCAATTTTGATTACCAGTAAAGAATATGCAGAAAAGCATGGATTGCCAATTCGCGCAGAAATCGTATCCCGCGCAGTTGCGGGCGTGGATTGGACACGCATGGGAATGGGTCCCCTCCCTGCCACGGAAAAAGTTTTGAAAAAAGCCGGACTCACCATGGATGACGTTGAAACTATTGAATTAAATGAAGCATTTGGTGCCCAATCTCTTTATGTCATTAGAGAAGGCGGTTGGGATGAGAGCAAAATAAATTTGAATGGTGGCGCTATCGCTCTTGGACATCCGCTGGGCTGCTCAGGTGCACGCATTTTGACAACATTGATCAATGTCATGGAACAGAAAAATACTCACGTTGGACTAGCAACGATGTGTATTGGAACGGGGCAAGGAATTGCTACGATTATTAAAAGATAACGGAAGTTTCAAGGATTAAGAATGAAACTGTTGCAATTCATACCAAAGTATTTCAAAGATCCCTTAAGCGGACTCACACATTTTATTGGATTCGTTCTCGCCATAATTGCATTGGTGGTATTGGTCATTCTTGGCGTTAAAATAGAAAGTGTGTGGCACATTGTGTCCTATTCCATTTTCGGAGCCGGATTAATCCTACTATACCTTGCCAGTACATTATATCATTGGATTCCTGTTAAAGGAAAAGCTGAACGGGTTCTGAGAAAAATCGATCACATCATGATATTCGTTTTGATTGCTGCATCCTATACACCCGTCTGTCTTATTCCTTTGCGTGGTGCCTGGGGTTGGTCAATGTTTGGAGTTGTATGGGGAATTACTGCCGTGGGGATATTGATCAAAATCTTCTATATCCACGCTCCAGATTGGCTGGCAGCTGCCATCTATGTGGGTATGGGCTGGTTAGCCTTGATTGCCATATATCCAATGGTCACTACGCTTCAGCCACAGGCAATATTCTGGCTATTTGCTGGTGGAGTTTTTTACACAGTCGGTGCGGTAGTTTTTGCATTGGAATGGCCCAAATTATGGCCAAAAGTTTTTGGCTCTCATGAGCTCTTCCATATTTTTGTACTATTGGGAAGCGCATCACATTTTTGGCTCATGTATCGATTCATTTCGGAATTTGTTTAAAATGAAAAATAAGAATATGTCACAATATTTAAGGATCAAGATTCCAAATTCGAATCTTCTCCTTAAATCTAATTCCTTAAACCTTATAACGTCCTCGAGGTATCATTATGACTCAAAAAATTGAAAAAGTTGCAGTATTAGGCGCCGGAGTAATGGGTGCGCAAATTGCCGGACATCTAGCTAATACAGGAATCCCATCATACCTTTTTGATATTAATCAGGAACTGGCGGTTAAAGGAATTGAAGTCCTGGGAAAATTGAAACCAGCACCTTTATATAATCCAAAAAACTCCCAACTTATTACACCGTGCAATTATGATGATCACTTAGAAAAAATTAAAGAAGTCGATTGGGTAATTGAAGCGGTAGCTGAAAGGTTAGATATCAAACGGATAGTATTTGATAAGATCAGCCCCTATTTCAATGATCATGTCATTATTACCTCTAATACATCCGGATTACCTCTAGCAGATTTAGCTGCCGCTTTTTCTGAAGATGTCCAAAAACGGTTCATGATTACTCACTTCTTTAATCCTCCCCGATATATGCGCCTACTTGAACTGGTTAAAGGCGAAAAAACCGATGATGATATTTATAACGCAATCGCTGCTTTTGGCAGGGATGTCTTGGGCAAAGGTATCGTCCATGCCAAGGATACTCCGAATTTTATAGGAAATCGTATCGGCGGATATGGACTCATGATCACCATGCAAACTGCCATTGATATGGGGCTTACCATTGAGGAAGTAGATAAACTTACTGGGACCATTTCAGGTCGAATGAAAAGTGCCACTTTCCGCACTGCAGATGTTGTTGGTTTAGATACCTTGGTTCATGTTTCCAATACCAGTTATGAACATGGAGAGAATGACGAAGAGCGTGATATTTTTAAAACGCCTGCAGTTTTGCAGGGATTACTGGATAAAGGACGACTGGGTGCAAAAACAAAAGCAGGATTTTATCAAAAGGTCGATAAATCTATTCTTACTTTGGATTTTGCAACGGGTGAATATTCCCCGCAGAAACCTGTGCGTTTTGATGCTTTTCGATTAGCAAAAGATCATCAGAAAACAGGTGATAAAATTGCTGCTCTGGCTTATAGTGATGATAAAGGCGGAAAATTCTTTTGGGAAATCCTTGCTAGAACGCTCATTTATTCAGCAAATCGAATTCCTGAAATCAGTGATGATATTGTCAATGTTGATAATGCGCTGAAATGGGGATTTGGTTGGGAAATGGGTCCATTTGAAACGTGGGATGCCATCGGTTTGGAACGTTCTATTACTCGTATGCAGGCAGAAAATAAAAAGGTTCCAGAATGGATATTAACCATGGTAAATAATGGTTTTACTCATTTTTATGAAATTAAAGACGGTGCTCTATACTATTATGATAAAGCATCCGAAACCATGGTTGCTCAAGAACCAGAATATCATGCTCTGCGCTTACCCCAAATTAAATCTAGCGGAAATCTGGTTCAGCGCGATTGGAGTGCAAGTCTAATTGATCTTGGTGATGGTGTTCTCAATGTTGAATTCCATTCTGTATTACAAGCTGTATTGAATCCTATTGACGGGTCAATCATTGATATGTTGAACAAAGGTTTGGATTTACTGGATGCAGGTGACTTCACATCCATGGTAATAGGTCATGAAGGACAAAATTTCTGTGCCGGAGCAAATTTGGCAGGGATTTTGAATTTCTGTGAAAAAGGTGATTATAATTCGCTTGAACAAACAGTAAAAGCATTCCAGGATTTATCACAGCGCATACGATTCAGTAAAGCACCTGTGGTAGCTGCACCCTTCCATCTTACACTTGGTGGTGGTTTTGAATTCATTGGTCCGGCTGCCCATCGTGTCGCTGCAGCAGAACTATATATTGGCGCTGTTGAAGTAGGTGTGGGACTCATCCCTGGGGCTGGAGGTAATTTGCGTTTATTGTTAAATCTAATGGCAAATAAAGGAAAATCCGGTGCTTTGAATGTGTTTCCCATTGCGCAACAAGCGTTTGAAACAATTGGATTCGCAAAAATTGCGACTAGTGCCAACCATGCTCAATCCACGGGATACTTATTAAAGACTGATACGGTGGTCATGAATCGTGATCAATTGTTATGGACGGCGAAACAAAAAGCCATGGAATTATCAGATGGATATACTCCACCCTTATATCGCGATGATCTCAAGCTGCCTGGTACGGGTGGCCGTACCGCTATGGTTATGGCATTGAAAGGCTTTAAAGCCCAAGGTAAAATATCTGAGCATGATGAAAAAATAGGTAAAAAATTAGCCTATGTGTTAACTGGTGGTGATAAAGCTGGATTAACTAAAAAAGTTGATGAACAATATTTGCTAGACATTGAACGAGAGGCGTTTGTGTCATTAGCTGGTGAACCCCTTACACATGATCGCATTGCATATATGCTAAAAAGAGGAAAACCACTTCGCAATTAAGTATTACAGTATTATTAGAACAAAATAACCACCAGATTTGTATTTTATCAATTTAGGTGGTTATTTTTTATCTATATGTAAATGTATACTTTCCAATGTAAATAATACAGTTTATAATATAATAAGACCGATTTATCTTGTATTGTATAATTACTATCTATTAATTTTTACACGAAAGTTTAATCTCATGAGAAACTGTTTACATTACAAAAAAAATATTAACCCAAACAATGGAGGTTGTTAATGAGCTCATTTAAACAAATTAAACTGCACCCGGTATTTCTTATAATAATTGCTTTATTATTATTTGCAGTCGGTTGTGAAGGCCCCGAAGGTCCTGCAGGACCTATAGGTGAAGCTGGCTTAGCTGGCGATACAGGTGCTCCTGGTGATTCTGGTGCTACAGGCGAAACAGGTGCTACGGGCACTCTCGCTTGCTTAACCTGTCACTCAGATGAGAATATGACAACGATCGAAACATCGTTTGCTCTATCTGGACATGCTGCTGGTAATTATGTTGGATATGCAGGTGGAAGAGGAAGTTGTTCAAGATGTCATTCAAGTGAAGGATTTGAAAACTTTTTACAAGGAGGCGAAGGAGTAGATATTGCTTCGCCATCAGCATGGACATGTAGTACATGCCACTCAAATCATAGTAGTTTAGAAGATGACCTTACTGTTCCTCTAGTTTTAAATTCAGCTATTGCGAGCATATCTTTACCAGGTACTACTTACGATTTTGAAAATTCATCGAATCTTTGTGGTACATGTCACCAATCAAGAAGAGGCTATGATTATTATGAAGCAATTGACTCTGTTTGGACTGATGACGTAAATGGAGATGATTCACTTGCTTTTGTTGTTGGCGATGGAGAAGTATACATTAATAGTTCACATGCAGGACCACATCACGGACCACAGACAAATACACTATTTGGTGAAGGTGGCTACGGTACAAGTTCTCTTGCAACACATTCATCACAAGGATGTACTTCATGTCATATGGGAGAAGCTGACGCAACAGAAGGCGGACACTCATTCAATCCAAATATAGCTAACTGTAACGTCGAAGGCTGTCACACAAGTGAGACCAGTTTTGATATTAATAGTAAACAAACTGACTTTAACACTCGCATGGGTGTGATTGCTGAAGCATTAGTAACTGCAGGTGCTTTAAGTGGCGATGCCATTGATGGATATCATCCTCATGTTGGTATAGTTACAGATGCTCAATTCAAAGCATTCTTTAACTATATGGTTCTTTATGAAGATCATAGCCACGGTGTTCATAATCCTGGTTATTTCAACACACTGTTAACAGTTGCTGAAACAAATCTAGGTCTGTAAAAGAACAGTTTTACATTCTTACTCTAAAAAGGGGAATCCATTGGATTCCCCTTTTTTTTCGATCAATCAAATTGATAACAAAGTAAAATAGATATCAAATAATTCAATTAACGTCCCCAATTTTAAGTTCAGCAATATGCAACTTGAACAAATATACCGGGATGTTTCGCACATTATTACACGTCATTGATTCATGGGATGTTCTCCTCTTCTTTACCATATCGCATAGATTTGAAAAGAACAAATTCCTACATCAACTATTTTACGGGATGTCAATATCGGGGGATGGACTATTCTTTGGTTCTATCGCAATTTTTATTATTTACATATCCCCAGATTGGGGAAAGGATTTCATTAATATTTCTGTTTTAGCCCTCTTTATTCAATTCCCTATATACTACATCCTGAAAAACACGGTAAAACGTCAACGTCCATTTGCTGCATTTTCCTTTGTCTCCCCAATTATAATACCACCTGATAAATACAGTTTCCCATCCGGGCATACTTCTACTGCATTTTTACTCGCTACAATCCTTTCATTTTTTCTCCCAATTCTACAATGGCCCTTATATATTTGGTCAACATTGGTTGGAATATCACGGATTTATCTTGGTTTGCATTATCCAATAGACATTATCGCCGGAATAATTCTGGGTATTGGATCTGCGTATCTTAGTTTTAATATAATTCTTGGGATTTAGTCCTCTTTTACGCTCGAATCTCTTCCTTCATATATCTATATAACTGTAAATTCGGACAAGGCGGTCCTCTTTAAATTGAAGTAAATGTTTCGCCTGTTTTTAAAACACAATTTTCAGGAATTTTATCATGAATGCAACGCAACAGCTCCCGATCTCAAATCGATGGTTTGTCGTATTCGGAGCTATCATTATTCAGTTATGTCTTGGTGCTATTTATGCGTGGTCAGTATTTACTCCATCATTGGTAGAAGCTGGATGGTCAAAAGCACAAACTCAGGGCGTATTTAGTGTCGGACTACTTTTCTTTGCACTCGTTATGGTTCTGGCTGGCCGGATATTGCCAATCTTGGGACCAAAAAGGGTCGCCTTTTTCGGTGCAATCGTTTTAGGCCTTGGTTATTTAGGTGCTGGTCTATTTGGTGGTAACAGTTTTCTTCTCCTGCTTTTTTTCATTGGAATGGTCGGTGGATCAGGCATCGGATTAGCCTATGTTGTGCCCATTGCGGTTGGAATGCGTTGGTTCCCAGATAAGAAAGGGCTCATCACCGGTTTGGCTGTAGCCGGATTTGGCTTTGGTGCAACACTTTGGGTTAAACTTGCTGGATCATGGGGAAGTTTAATTACGACCTATGGTTTAAATACAACATTTGCCATCTATGGTATCATCTTTTTTATTGCAATATCCATTGGAAGTATTTGGATGCTTTTTCCACCGGAAGGTTGGAAACCGGAAGGATACACCCCGCCTACTACTCGTGCCGATCAATCTGAAAAAGCAGAAGATTACAGCAGTAAAGAAATGCTGAAAACTCCTCAATTCTATTTTCTGTTCATAACTTTTGCTTTTGGTGCCAGTGCCGGACTTATGAGTATTGGTCTTATGAAATTATTCCCTATGACAGCTCTAACTGCCAATGGATTGTCTACTGCGCAAGCGAGCGCAATTGCTGGTACGGCCATGGCAATCTTCTTCAGTTTAGCCAATGGAATTGGTCGAATTGTTTGGGGTGCAATTAGTGATAAACTCGGTAGGAAAAAATCTATTACCATCATGATGCTTACTCAAGGGGTTTTTGTTATTGCATTCCAATGGATGGCAGGTACACCTCTGCTTCTTTATCTTGGAGCCACACTCATTGGATTCAACTTCGGTGGCAACTTCGCTCTCTTCCCTACCATGACAGCTGATACCTGGGGAACGCGCTATGTTGGGCAAAATTATGGATGGGTATTTCTGGCTTACGGATTTGGCGGAATATTAGGACCAATTATGGGTGGGTATTTAGGCGATATGGGGAATTTCCCGTTAGCCTTTACAATTTGTGGTGTACTCTGCCTAATTGCAGCAGGAATTATATTCAGCTTTAAACCACCCCAACACGCTAAAGCATAAATGGTTTATATCTGTGCGGAAGTTACGCCAAGACACATAAATCCAACCTTCCGCGCAGATTCCAGATTCCTATGGGAACTGTAGGATTAACAAATCTTCACATGATTTAAGTCGAATAATTACTTAACATAACAATAGTTATTAATACCGGAAATCCAGATGTAACTTCGCGCCCGGTAACCATCCTCAGGTTAATCATTACCTGAAAGAAAAGCACTCCATAAACGATTCCTTTTCATATAATAATTGTTACCTAGGCAGCATTCAATACTTGTATAAAAATATACTTGGGTTAACATTACCCTTAGGCAGTTATGTTTTATACGAATTAGAAATGCATTAAACATAACACACCCTTTAATGGAGAAAAATTAGAATGAACTCTTTCACAGATATGGGATTGCAATCTGGAATACTTGATGCAATTCAGGAACTAGGTTTTGAAACACCAACGCCAATCCAGGCTAAAACAATTCCGCATTTATTATCATCGAATAAAGATCTGATCGCTTTTGCGCAAACAGGAACAGGAAAAACAGCTGCTTTTGGATTGCCAGCAATACAGATGACGAATATTGAAGATAAAAGAACACAGACACTGATACTTTGTCCCACCAGGGAACTTTGTATGCAGATCACAAGGGATTTAACCAATTATTCAAAACATACGCGCGGGATAGGCATTGTGGCGGTTTATGGTGGAGCAAGTATCGACACACAGGTTAGAGCTTTAAAAAGAGAAGCGCAAATTGTTGTAGGTACACCGGGTCGCGTTAAAGATTTGATTAACCGTAAAAGATTACTGCTTGGGAATGTAAAACGTGTTGTGCTGGATGAAGCTGATGAGATGCTCACCATGGGTTTTAAAGATGATCTAGATGAAATTTTATCCACAACCGCTGAAGAAAAGCAGACTTTACTATTTTCTGCGACTATGTCTAATGAGATTGTGAACATAACAAAAACCTATATGAACGATCCCGTTAAAATATCTGCGGCACAGAAAAATACAGGTGCTGAGAATGTAAACCATGTGTTCTATATGGTTCACGCTTCAGACAGATATGAGGTTCTTAAACGAATTGCTGATATTAACCCTGACATTTATGGAATTGTCTTTTGTCGGACACGCAGAGAAACAAAGGAAATTGCAAATAAGCTGATGCATGACGGTTATAATGCAGATGCTTTGCATGGCGATTTATCCCAGGCACAACGTGACGAAGTTATGGGTCGGTTTAGAAAACGTCATTTGCAAATATTGGTTGCCACGGATGTGGCTGCGCGTGGATTAGATGTTACTGATCTTACTCATATCATCAATTATAATCTTCCCGATAGCGCTGAAATTTATATCCACAGAAGTGGACGGACTGGACGGGCAGGAAAAAGTGGAACGTGCATCACAATAATTCATACCCGTGAAATGGGAAAAATCAAAGAAATTGAGCGAAGATTTCAAATAAAGTTTGCTCGGGAGCAAGTACCTAGCGGAAAAGATATCTGCACAAAACAGCTGTATAAACTCATTGATAAAATTGAAAAAGTCAAAGTTGACGAAAGTCAAATTGCTCCTTTCCTGCCAGCTATTTATGAAAAATTAGACTGGTTAAGTAGGGAAGAGCTTATTAAACATTTTGTTTCTGCAGAATTTAACAGATTCTTGGATTATTATAAGAATGCTGCGGATATTAATGTATCCGGTCGCCAAAGTAGAGATAGCCGAGACAAACGGGACAATAGAGGCGATAGGGGTAGACAAGGCAGTAGAGACAGAGGCGCTAGAGGCAGTAGAAGCCGGGATGAAAGAAGAAGAACCCCATTTTCAAGATTATATATCAATGTAGGTGATAAACAAAATTTGAATCCTGCACGACTAATGGGATTAATCAATGAAAGTCTGAATTCTGGAAGTGCGGAAATCGGGAAAATTGAAATATTGAAAAAGTTTTCTTTCTTTGAAATTGACGAAAAGGTTGAAGCAACTCTAATAAAAGCTTTAAAAGGTAAAGATTTTGAAGGAGTTCCATTATCTGTTGAAGTCTCTTCAGAAAAACCAGCAGGTGCATCATCTTCAAAGCGCAGAGATTTTGGTAAAAAGAGGGATGGATTCAGAGGCAACAGAGATAAAAACAAGGGCGGTGGTGATCGACGCGATCGTTAAACCTGAATAATTTCTCAGAAGTTTCAGCAAAGGGAGAATATCCAACGGATTTTCTCCCTTACTTATTTATAGCACCCAAATTAAAAACTATATTTTATTCCCACTCTGTAATGTGAAAAATCTTCCAATTTAGTAAAAGGATATTGTGGTTTATCTTTATCGCCATAAAAGGAAGAACTTCCTAAAGAAATAATCCAATTCTCAACGGGTGAGTATTCCACTTCGAATCCCACCATTTTTCCTTTTTCATCCAGATCATAAAAAATATTTCCACTAAGATCCAGTGTATTATCCCAAAGAGTGGCTTTAGCACCGCCCATGAATCCTTTATCGGTAAACATGGCGAAGGGCGTTCCCATACCCGGTTGGAAAATGGATTCATCAAGATCGATAATTACATCCATTGGTACTACTGTAGTTTTTCCTAAAAAAGAATGGGTTTTGCTTCCGATATATTGGCAAGAAAATTGGATATCTAACCAACCCGTGTATTCAAACTGAAGTACATATTGCGAATAAGTCGCTTTTGAATCAATCCTCCAACCTTCATCTTTTGTAGAAAAATAAGCTGTCTCAGCGCGATAGGTTATTTCATTTAAAAAACCAACTATATCCAGTCCTAACATTTGTGTGTTTCTATAGCCAAACATAGTAGGCACCGCTTCTCCATGGACTAAACCCATAGTGGAGGGACTTAAGCCTCTGTCATTTCCAGAAAAATAGGAAACTGACACATCATTTTCGCCAATCATCGTTTTTAATCGAAGTCCAAATTCCATATCATTCTCAATATCTTCGATAAATTCTTCATCAGGTTCAGACATAGGAATAATAGGAAAATCGGGTTCATCATAAGGAATTCGATTTCCTGTGTGATATGGAATTAATACCAGTTCGGCTTGCCACTTGCCCAAATAGATATTTGCCGATGCTGACAATACTCCCAACTTTCGTTCCGCTCCCGGAAGAAACATGAAATAGTAATCATATGGATTTAGGTTGTCTGTGGGATTATTTCCATCAGCTGCTCCCCATACATGAATTTGTTTCCCAAATTTTACTTCGCCGAAACTGGGATACCAAATCGCGTATAATTCTCGTAAATCACCTTCAAATTCGCCTGATTCAAGTCGATGATCAACGGCCAATGTTGATTTAAGTTCAAAATCTCCCATACCATACGACAGCTCTGACCATAACAAACGATACGGCAAATCGATAATGTCAGTATTTGATTGTCGAATCATCGCCGATGGGGATATTTCACCTGAAAAAGAAAACTGGGCCGAGATTGTGCTGATCAGTCCAAAAATAATGAAAATATATTTATTCATGGTTTACTCCCGAATCATGACCAACATCATCTTAAATGCCATTTTAGCTATAACTGCATGTGGAATATTGGCAGGCATAATAATGGCCTCTCCTGCTGTTAATTCGTACTCTTTCCCGGCCAATACAATTATTCCTGCTCCATCAATGATTGTCACCAAAGCATCAAAAGGTGCAGAATGTTCACTCAATCCCTGATCCTTATCAAATGCAAAAACAGTGACGGTTCCTTTTTCTTTCTTCATTAGCGTATTGCTGACAACAGCATCTGTTTGATATTCAACCAAATTGTTTAATTGTGAGATTTCTGAATGATTCATTTTCGTGGTAGCCTCTTTAAGTTTTTTTCTTGAAATAAGTCGTCCTCAACTCCGGTATCTAATTCTAGCCCATCAAATGTGAGTTTTGTGGAATGATGTTTTTGCACATTCTCCACATAAATTTCAACTGGAGTATTATACTCTTTTATTTTTTGTGATTTAATCTCCTTTTTCTTCAGGAGTTTACCAGAACGGTCATAGCTCTCCTCTTTCAGTACAATATTATCACCAATAGTAACCCATGTTCTATGTTGACTGTAGGTACTGCGCAACTCTGGTTTAGGTTTAGATATCAGGATATGACATTCTTTTCCATTAATGGTTTCTTTCCCTGCCAATTCATAAGTGAATTCATCAAGATTTCGATTCGTCATATCTTCATAGCTCATATCGGAACCCATAAATGCATCACCTTTATTGGATGATTTTATCCGGCGGACTTTTTTAAATGCTGGTAACCACAATCGCATTTCGTCATCCTTGCCATCACGCTCAATCTTTAAAAACGCGACCCCTTTATCATCTGCCGGAGATAAAAACCATATAATCTGTTTTTCACCACCATCTTTGGTAATTGATCGAATTGTGGATGACCTTGTTTTGCCTTTTGAATTTGTAAGAACCATGGTCAAATCTGATTTCATATCCTTTGGTTCAGCTTTACTATCTATGGCGGTTGCAACATCATATCCAGTTTGACTAAATAAATATTGGATTAAAAATATCGGTATGACATATTTCTTCATTTTAACCTACTTGTTTGATATTAGTATTCGATTTTTTGCTAATTCAAGCGCTGCAGCCAGGATTGTTAATGTCCCGACAGAAGTTGATACCATGGCAAACACCATGAGACCCCCAATATATTGAATCGGTAAAAACAGGGAGAATAATAATGCTGCAAATCCCATATTTGAAGCAGCATCCAGGATAATTGGGTATCCCACATCCTCCATCACATCATGACTTAATTCAGTTGAAGGCGTACCATTCCTGGCAATTTGACGAAACTGAGAAATGTAATGCACAGCAAAATCAACACCAACGCCAATGATGATTGATGACAAAAGCACCGTTACATGACTGAGTCCAACACCAAAAAGTCCCATAAATCCAAAATTGAGTATCACTGCCGCTGTAAGTGGGATTACAGATAGTAGTCCATATTTCCACGATTTGAAAAAAGAGCCCACGATTAGTGCAATAATAATAATAGATACAATAATACTTATTGCTGATGATTTAATAACGGCATAAATCAAATCTCTAAAAATGACAAGAATTCCCGAAATAGTAATTGAATCAGCATGGCGCATATTTTGTTCAACATAATTTCCTATATCCTTTACCAATACTACAATTTCACTTGCATTAATATTTCGCATCAATGCTGTAATAAGTCCGGTTTCATATTCATAATCAACCATTGAACTAAAATCATCTGGATCACCTGACATGGAGTATAGAGTAAACAAATTGTTTACTTTACCGGAAGAATCAGGAATGGTTTCGAACAGCGGATCGTCATCCATTACTGTGCGGTGCATTTGCTTTATTACATCTGCGATAGATATTGAGGTTGTTACATATTCAACCTTTTCAAGATAGTCTTGCAAATTCACCATCTCATTAAGCAATACAGGATCTTTCATGTCTCCTTCAACACGAGCAAGGATGTCAAATGTGCCTGCCATTTCGGAATCCATAAAGTCAAAACTGTCACGAATTTCCGTCCCAGGTTTAAAGAACGAAGCGATATTCACATCAACTTTAAGCAATGTCATTCCATAGAGTCCAATTGCAACAATTATAAGTCCTAGAGCAAGAATCCGTTTTGGGAAGCGTAGTACTTGAAATCCAAACTTATCTACAAATTTTTCAAAAATACTCATATGGGCAATTGCCTTGGATTCCATATTCCATTTTTTCAGATAAACCATTGCAGGTAGCATTGAGGAGGATAAAAACCAGGCCCAAGCAATTCCAATTCCAATGGATATTCCATAACCTGTTAATTGTACAATTGGTGCGGAAATCAAGGTCATAAAAGCGGCCACGGTCGTAATGCTTGTTAGAAAAATAGGAATGAACAAGGAATCCATTGTTTTCTTAACAGCATCATGGGCGTTTTTGTGTTTTCTCATTTCCTTGAAAAATTTTGTCAGAAAATGAACACCGTCAGAATTTGCTATTGTGAGTAATATTATGGGCATAGATGAGTTCAACACCGAGAAAACAAATTTATCACTTCCTGTAAATCGGTAAATCCAGCCGAGCGAACCCATCATGGCGACCAAAGACATAAAGATGACGGAGAGCACCATGAATACTCCAGGGACGCTCCTTAGATTTATGAGCAATATTATAATCATTATGACTAACCCATATCTCATTAGAACCATCACATCTTCGCGTATAAGTTCAGGCATCGTTCCCGTGATGTAAGCGTGTCCGCCAAATTTCACATCAAACCCATTGGTGTTTTCATTTACAGTTTTAACGATTATTTTGTTAACTACATCTTGAGGAACATCAGTAACAGGCCGTACGATTATATTGATATAATCTTCATTTTTACTGATAAACCTTATTTTCATATCTGGATTTTTATCCAAATATGTTTTCATCTCTTCGAGTTCATCCGGATATAAATCCCTGGCAGGTTGAAGGTCTGAAACTTCCATGAATCCGTCATCACTATCCATTCGATTCATCGTGGATAAACTCATAACTTCATCAATATTCGGATCCAACTCTAATGCTTCAGCGATATCCCATGATGATCGAAGTAAATCAGCATTATAAATGGATTCTCCTTTTTTCCCGAGCGCGACATATACTATTTCAGTATTACCAAATTCTTCACGGATATTATCCCAGGTTTGGCGCGACTCCATTTCTGGTGGTAATAACTTCATAAAATCATCATCAATAATGAGGTTTGGTAACCCAAACGCAAATAGCACTGTAACCAGAATATTAATGATTATAGTGCGCTTTGGGTATTCAGTTGCTTGTCGAATAAACCATTGTCTTACTGCATGTTTCATATGTTTTCCATTTTCTCTAATTCTTGTCGTCCCTTGGTACTCAATAATCCTTTAATCGTCAGATCAAAAAACACATCAAACATATCATAAAATGTTAGATTGTATTTCATAAGGATTTCGGGTTGTAATGTTTGATTAATAAATAAAATGATAATACCCGATAGTTTTTCAGCATCGCGATCTTTCGAAAATAATCCCTGATCCTGACCCTCCTGAATAATTTTATGAAAATCGTTTTTTCGTTCTAAGCGAAATTGTTCCAACTTTTTCCAGAGGTCAGGATATCGATCTTTTACTTCAGCAATTTTTTCAATAGATAACCTGCTATCGATAGACTGAAGTTCTTTTTTAATTTTATAAAATTTAACTAATGCGTTATCCGTGCTATTCACTACGTTGGAAAACTTTTTCCCCACTGTTTTCATCATATAATCAAAAATACTATGTATGATGTTATCCTTAGTCGGGAAAAATTTATATATTGTTTTTTTGCTCATACCCAGCTTTTGAGCCAAGTATTCTACTGTGAAGAACCTTGGTCCTAATTGATTTACGATATCAATTCCGGACTCAAGGATGGTGTCTTTTTTGGAATGTTCGTTCATGATGGAAACGAAATTAGTATATTACGTTTCCTTTTTGCAAGGATTCTATTTGCAAATTTTATTACTCAACTGGATAATTTCCATTTGATCTCGTTCACAACATGATAAATTCGCCCATGTCAAAGCAAGACACTCTGACAAAAATCCTTGTAGTGGATGACGATAAGGAAATTGTCAATTTATTCCACGAATTTCTATCCGTAAACAGATATTCTGTCACAACCGCAATCTCAGCAAATGAAGCTATAAATCTCTGCAGGATTAATACTTATGATGCTGTTCTATTGGATATCAATATGCCACGGGTAAGTGGTCTCACAGCTTTAAATACCATCTTGGATGAAACTCCAAATCAAGTTGTGATCATGATCAGTGCCATACATGATGTAGACATGGTAGTAAAGTGTATAAAAATCGGTGCCTGTGATTTTATAGTAAAACCTATTGTTGATTTGGGTCAGATTCCCCTTCGTATTGATCATGCGATAGAAAATGTTGCTATAAAAAGGGAGAACGTTCAGTTAAAGCGTGACTTAATTAAACATACAGGAATACCAAGTCTTAATAGCAAATCACCTAAAATGAATGCTGTACAAGAACGTGTTCAAACCGTTGCTGAATATGATACAACCGTATTTATCACCGGTGATTCAGGTACCGGTAAAGAAATTGCAGCCAAGACAATCCACAAGCTCAGTAATAGAAATAATAAACCTTTTGTTGCTGTGAATTGTAGTGCAATTCCTGCCACACTATTGGAAAGCACTCTATTCGGCCTCGAACCTGGCTCCTTTACAGGAGCGAACACTCGTAAAATTGGATTATTTGAAGAATCAAATAATGGCACCATTTTCTTAGATGAGATAACGGAAACTAGTTCGGCATTTCAGGTTCGACTATTACGTGTGTTGGAAGAAAACAGAATCCGAAGAGTTGGTGGTGACAAAGAAATTCCATTAAACTTAAGAATTATCGCTGCTTCAAATCAAAATATGGAAGAAGCGATCAAAACTGAGACATTTAGGATGGACTTATATTATCGGTTAAATGTGTTTTCCATTAGTATACCATCCTTAATGGAACGGTCTGAAGATATTCCGTCAATCGCTGAATATCATATAAATCGTTTCGCTCAGAATATGGGGAAAACTCCTAATACACTTTCTCCTGAAGTATTAAAAGTATTATGCTCACATACCTGGCCAGGAAATATCCGCGAGCTGGTAAATGTCTTGGAAAATGCAATTATCATGACTAGAACTGATGAAATCTCTCTCGAATCATTGCCACAGTATCTTATTCAAACACAATTGCCTTCCGCAACAGGAATCGCGATGGATGGTGATTACCAATCCGCTAAAGATAATTTCGATCGGATATACTACAAAAATTTGATTGATCAAACAAATGGCAACATTACACAAGCAGCAAAACTGGCAAAGGTGAGCAGACAGCATTTTCATTTGCGGTTGAAGCAACTCGATCTATAAAATTTATTTCAAAGCGCACTTCGTAAATCAATCCTTCCGAGTGTAAGCTATAGTTGACAGGTATAACCTGTATATGTCTTAAAATTATTACAGAATAATTCTTTTATTTACTTTGATAATAATGTTACTATAAGTAAATAATGCTGTTATAATAAATCATTATGTGTTTGGCATAGTGATTGCCATTTAATTATAACTATGGCAACATCCCCAATAGTCGACAGTAATAATCCCGATACATCAAGCGATCAAATAGAGCAGGGAAAAAATCAAAATACTGACTCCCTATATGTTCAATTTGGTATTCAGCAAATTAATCTTAAAACACAATATACGTTTGATACGGTTACTGCAAAACTTCTTGGAGAAGATCTTTGCCAATACCACCGTATAGTACCTGTTGACTCTGACTCAAGCCAAAAAGTGGCGCTAGCAATGGCAGAACCATTTGATATGATTGCTCAGCAAATTGTCAGATCAAAAACTAAATCCAAACTAAAGATATTTCAATGTAATAGTGATGATATTGAACCTGCTTTAGGGCGAATTTTTCAGAAAAATTCAAATTTTGAGGATACTCTTCAAAATCTAATCGAAGTAGATGATGAGTCAGAAGAGGAAAATTTTGCTGATGTCAGTATCGATATTCTTCGAACCGAAGCTTCTGATGGACCAGCAATCGTCTTTGTAAATTCCTTGCTCGTTCAAGCAGTTCAGGAACGTGCAAGCGATATCCACATAGAGCCACAGGAAACAGAAATTAGAATTAGGCTTCGCGTTGATGGAATGTTGAAAGAACTCCAGGCCGCTTCCAATAGACTTCAAAGTGGCGTTATAGCTCGTATAAAAATTTTAGGAAGTATGGATATTGCTGAACGCCGTATTCCACAAGATGGGCGTATAAAATTTAAAATTATGGGGCGAAGCGTTGATGTACGAGTTTCAACAATCCCAAGTATTTATGGCGAAAAAATTGTATTGCGTATCCTTGATAAAGGCAGTACATCGCTTAATATGGATGATCTTGGAATTGATCTAGATAAATTAGAGCACTTCAAAGAAATCTCTAAATCTGCTAGCGGTATGATCTTGGTTACAGGTCCAACTGGTAGTGGAAAAACCACTACACTATATTCGGTTTTAAATTTTATTAATTCTCCTCACCTTAACATTCTAACAGCTGAGGATCCCGTTGAGTATCGCTTAAACGGAATTACTCAAATTCAGATCAAACCTAAAGTGGGATTAACATTTGCATCGGCTCTTAGAGCGTTCTTGCGCCAAGATCCTGATATTATTATGGTTGGTGAGATGCGTGACCTGGAAACCGCCGAGATTGGTATTAAGGCGGCATTGACAGGTCATTTGGTTCTAAGTACACTTCATACAAACAATGCTATATCTACTATAATGCGTCTAATTAATTTGGGTATTGATAAATATTTAATTACGTCCTCCTTATCACTTATTATTTCACAACGTCTTCTTAGAAGAATATGCCTTAACTGCAAAATTCAAGAAGAACCATCGACTTCTTTATTAAAAGCAATAAGTCGTTTTGGGATTACGATTCCTGATCAAAAATATTTTATTGGAAAGGGATGTAAACACTGTTCCGGTAGCGGTTTTTGGGGTAGAGCTGGTATACACGAGTTGCTTTTTATGTCCGACACATTAAAGGATCGAATTATTTCAGATGCTTCAGAGTCCGAATTACTTCAAATTGCAAAAAATGCAGGGATGGCTTCCCTGATCGAAGATGGGCTTCAAAAAGCATCAAGAGGTATAACCTCATTAGAAGAAATAATAAGAGTAATCTAATGAAAACATTCAATTATGTAGCAATCGACCAATATGGGAAACGAACAAAAGGTTCTATGAGTGATCTTAGTATTGAAGATGCTAAACGCAGTGTAAAAAATAAAGGACTTAAATTACTGGAATTAAATGAAAAAATATCTAAATCGAAAAATCGATTAAATTTTTCCGGATTGCAGCTTAATTCCGCCAATATTAAACAGAATACACTTGTAAGATTTTTTCGTCAATTAGCAACATTGCTAAACGCTGGAATTCAATTGATTGATGCATTGCAGATTATTGAACTACAAATGCGTTTGCAGGATAAGGTTTTCGCCAAAATATTGTCAGAGATCACCAAAAATGTTAAAGCCGGTGTCCCTTTTAGCTCAACATTAAAAGAACATAAAAAAATATTTTCATCGATGGTAACCTCCATGATAAAAGCTGCTGAAGTAAGCGGTGGATTGAATACAATAGTTGAACATATTTCAACCTTTATCGAGAAGGATGCTGAAACAAAAAGGAAAATAAAATCTGCAACAAATTACCCAAAATTTGTTGGTGGATTTTTCTTTTTGATCCTCATTGGAATAATATTCGGATTGTTGCCAAAATTTGAAGATATATTCGCTGGTTTGGGTGCCGAACTACCAACTCCAACAAAAATCATCTTACTTACAAGCAATTTTATAAAGGAAAACATAATAATTGCCGTCCTAACATGTATTGGATTCTTTGTTGCTTTTAAAGCCTATAAAAATACTCCCAGTGGTGGCATCTTAATCGATCGACAAATGTTAAAATTTCCAATAGTCGGGAAGCTCATTCGTCATGCGATCCTCGTACGATTTACCTTAACTCTAAGTATACTATTAAATAGTGGTGCAGGCCTTATTGAATCGCTCAAAATTGCAGCTCAAACTGCGGAAAATGCTTATGTCGATGATATTATTGTAAGCCTTTGTGAACATGTTTCAGGGGGAGAAAGTCTGGGGAAAATGTTGGGACAATATCCTGAAATTTTCCCACCCCTGGAATCAAACATGGTTGAAATTGGTGAGAGATCAGGATCTCTTGCAATAATGCTCGATAAAGTTTCAGAGTTTAATGAAATGGAATTTAATAATAAGGTGGAAAACCTTTCAAAAATATTGGAGCCAGTAATAATGGGATTTTTGGGGATAATAGCGACAGTCCTTGTTCTAGGATTGTATCTCCCAATATTCAAAATGTCCGGTTCAATACATTAATGTTCAAATTAATCACGGAAATCAAAAAAAGGAAACAACCATGAATAAGTTAAGAAAAAGTCAAAGTGGCTTTTCCCTTGTGGAATTAATGATTGTATTAGTCATTATCGGTATTTTAGCTGCAGTTGGTGTCCCTATCTATACTGGGAATATTAAAAAGGCCAAACAATCTGAAGCCGATGCCACGATGGGAATGATTCGAACACAGCTGAGAGTTTACTATGCAGAAAATGCTACATATCCAACGAATGTTGTTGCAGCAACGGAAGATGCAGTAACCGATGTTACAGTTCTGAATTTTGTCGCAGAAAACCTAACGGGCAAATACTTCGCTGCAGCATCTTACACATACCTGTTTGAGACTGCCACTACCTTCACATTGACTTGCGCACAAGGATCAGTCCTTGATGCAGATCGAATTCTAGACGAGGCGGGCACATTCGCAGGTGGAAATAGCTAAATATGAACCGGGTTGGCAATTACCGTAACGCGGGGTTCACGATGGTTGAAACGATCATTTCAATTGTCTTGTTTACTGTGATAATAATTGCTAGCGGGCAATATATAATTGTGAGTCGCGGACAATTAGCAGACGCGACTCACTCACTTAGAGCCTGGCAGGTAATTGCCAACCGATTTGAATATGGTTTAAATATGGACTATGAATTATTAAGCGACAGCTTGGTTGAATTTGGAACGCTCATTGCGTGGAATGGTCAAACACTTTACCGAACGACCGCTGTTACAGATGTCGACGATCCGCTCGATGGGTTATCACCAGTAGACACTAGTTTGCCTGATTACTTAAAAGTGATGGTAACAATTTCGCAGAATACTCCTGATAATCCCACTGATAGCTCCTACATATATTTTACGCCACAAAGGAATAGGTAGTGATGTATCCTTGCGAACAAATGGAAAGTGGATTCACGCTTGTTGAATTGGTATCTATCCTAGCAATCAATGGTATTTTAATGATTGCCTTTGCGACAATATTGATTATAAATGAAGATAATTCTGCCACCTTACTGCGTCGATTAAATATACATAATGATATGCAGATTTTCGACACATACATTAACAAAAATCTTTTGTCAACCATATCGGATTCAGTTTTTATTTACATCGATTCAACAGCTGAACAGGCTGGTATATATTCAAATACTGGCAAAATATTGGTGATGAAAGATAATGTCGGAAACTCTTTTAGAATTACATCAATAAACAATCAGCTTTGGTGGGAAAAAAATAATGATATAAGTACCCCACTAACCAGCGTCGCGCAAAGTTTGACATTCTCAAAATCAATGCCATTAAATCAAAATTACGTTGAGATGGCAGTCACCCTTGTTAATGCTACAGATTCATTAAGATATGTTAAATCATTTACATCCCGCAATTGAATTATTGTTTAGCCTGATCGGTATAATTATTATCGGTTCGGCTTTTGCTATCATCAGTAATAATGCCGTTGATAGAATTACTAAAAATCAGTCAATGATTTATCCAGGACCCTATTGCCCATCTTGTGCGGTAGCTTTTATGTGGAAAGATTTGATACCGATTATCTCTTACTTAATAAATAGAGGTAAATGCCCTTATTGTAATTCTTCAATTGCCCTCCGGCATTTCATTGTTGATGTAATGGGAATTCTTTGGGTAAGTCTGTTTATAATCAGATTTGGTTGGAATTACAGTGCTCTCTTGGAGATGCTCTTTGGGATGTGCTTAATCGCAATAATTATCATTGAATTAGAAAACCGGGTTCTATCCGACTCTCTTCTACTTTTTATGGGTATGCTTGGTTCTATTTACGTCCTCGGCTTCAATCAATCCGCTTACCCGGTGGCTATCGTCAGTATGGTTGTTTGTACATTGGTTCTTATCGGTTATAACCTAGTAAAAATTCTGACATTAAAAAGAACCAAATTCGAAATAACAGAGATAAAGCTTGGTGCCGTATTGGGTATTTTTCTTGGGTTTCCATATATACTACTTTGCGTTTTTCTTGCCTGGTTAATTGGAGCAATCTGGGGATCCTTCAACATTAAGTTTTTCAAGAAAAATATTGATCAATTCTTTCCGAGATTTCCAGCTTTCCTTGCTATTTCTGGACTAATAATACTTTTGTTTGGTGGAAATCTCATAAACAGTTATTTGAATCTGATATAATGAAATCATTACATAAACACAATTCAGAAAATGGCTCTGTTCTCGGAATAATAATGATTTATTTTATTGTTATCAGTCTTACCAGTCTGGCATTTTTTAAGCTAACTGGAGATACTCGTATAAAAGTTGTTAACATAAATCATAAATATCAAAATCAGTATGCTGTTGAGTCTGCTATCAATTTAGCACTCTGGAGAATCAACTCAATAGCGGACACCGCAGGCAATTTTAATTACGATAGCGTTTATTCAAGCTTTCATGACTCAACTATGACATTGTCGGTGATGACTGATCGGTGGGGATTTCACTATAATGTCTCTATTGTTCTTGATTATGATCATGCCTTTAATAATATGTTTTATACCACAACGATGATTGATACCAGTGATCCATCTATCAATATTTTTTCCAGTAATAATGAATTTCAATTGGCCGATTCACTTCCGGCTCTTGATACGACATATTATCTTGCAAATGCTGTTTCAATTTATAACGATGGTGCAATTTTCAATGATACCCTGACACCTGGAATTCATTACATAAGAGGTGGTGACACTGAATTAAAAAACAATTCTTATCTCGAGGGGACTTTGGTTGTGTTAGGAGTATTAAAGGTCGTCGGGACAAATGTTCATCTTAAAGCTGGCCGTGATTCATCCGGGGCATTCCTTCCTGCATTGATAGTGGTTGATTCCGTCACGACAACGGATATCACTAATATAACTGTTGAAGGAGCAATAATATGCTATGGACATTTCGCATTGAAAAACGGCACTATAACAGGTCCATTTATTGGCAATGATTTGGAAGTGCAAAATTCATTAACAATTGATGATGGCGGAAGTGATCAATATTATACATATTATCCTGGTTTATCGTCAATAGATTCGAGCAATACCGACCTGATTATCAATCAAGGAACTTGGACACAATATTAATGAGGTGGACATCTCCGAAATTAAATATTGGTATTGATGTAGGACACAGTTCAGTGAAAATGGTCGCTTTAAATAAAACGACTAATAGCGTATACAAAGTTAAATCAATCGATATGTTCAATGAAAATCATGTATCTGAACATACTGATATCAATGATATTGTTATTCAATCAACAATCAATAAAGTACTCGATGGGCTACCAACAAAAAACAGTGATTTTAACATTGCTCTATCAACGTCTTTTAATAACTTATTCGTCATTGATATCCCACAAGTCAGTGATAATGAAATAAAACAAGTCATGCGCTGGGATATGGAAGCACTACTTCCAGAAGATATTAATAATTACGAATTCGATTTTCAGATTTTAAGCCGGAACCGCAAAGATAAAACAATTACATTATTAGTCGGAGCATTACAAAAAAAGAAAATTGAACTAGTCCTTGAGGTGATGGGCAAATATGGCGACCATATACAAATTATCGGAATTGATATGCTTTCAGCATTGATGGCTCTATTTAACAAAATTGAAGTTGTGGATGATACTGTAGGGTTTTTACAAATTGGCGCTGATCACACTACATATGCAATCGTATCTGCTACGGAGAAACCTTCTTTTATTACCCTACCGTTTGGTGGAAACTCATTAGATAGTATAATTGCAAAGAATCAGGGAATTGCCTTTGCTACTGCCAGAGAAAAAAGGATTAAGAATGAGTACTACAAGCAAGTTGATGCATTAGAGAAATCGAATAATTCAATTGAGGCTGAACTTTTTGAACACGTAGTGGGCTTTACTAAAAATTTGATTCATTTCAACGCCCATTACTTCCATAAATATAAGAAAAATATAACACAAGTATACGCTACGGGGGGATTAGTCAACGATTTAATGATTGCAGAATTCTTGAAAAATGAAAAGCTATTTTTAAACATTCCCTGCCAATTATGGGATCCTATTCCAGAAAATGCCACACAAAATGATTCACAGTCCGCTCTGCACTACATCTATGGACCATCTCTGGGGGTTGCGTTACATGGTTGATATGAACTATAGTCTTAATTTTATCACTACAACGGTAGATCAATGGCAACGCCTAAGAATTCAGCGTTTTACTCTCTTTCTTTATTTACTTATTATTTTTGCTACAGGTTTTATATTCTACAAATTATACGACTCGGTTGATTATATGGCGACAGTAATCAGTATAAAAGCCGACCAAATTGAAAAGCAAATCTCCGAAATTGAACCACAGGTAATTCTTTTAGAAAATAAAATCAATAAGCGAAATGCAATGACAGGAAATACGAAATTTTATTCGCAAATTGAACAGAGACCCGGCCTGTGGTATGCCCGTCTAAAGGATATTTCAAGTAACCTTCCTGCGAAGATGATTATTAAACAGATAGAATATGTTTCAGATGATCTGGGAGATACTAAACAACCGCCAAAATTTAGTTTAACCGGCCATATCGTAATTCAAAATAATGAAAAAGATATTTTTATGGTGGATGAGTACAAAAATGTTATATCAGAGAGTCCATATATTAAGTATATATATGATAATGTAAATATTAACAACAATAATATTTATAAGGAAAATGATGATCTAAAGCTGACATTTTCAATGGTGTTTGAAAAATGAAAAAAGCACTTTCAAAATTGTTTGATGCTGTAAATATAAAATGGTTTCTTTTCGGGATATTAGCATACACGTTGATTCTTGCTACCATTATTTATGGATTTATTATGCCACCACTTAATCAATATAATATTAGAACAAGTAATCAGGACGGTATTAATGATATGTACATCAACTTAATTAGTCTTGATATATATGCCGCAATTGACAGTATAAATTCACAAATAATGGACCTCGAGAAAATTGAATCTAATTTTAAACAACGCCTTATAGCTGCAAATGAATTTAATTCCATCATTCAGGCTATTGATCAATCATGTAATCAGACTAAAATAAAAATAAGAAAATTAGGTCCAATTGATAATCCCAAAACAATATCCAATAAATTTACAAAAAAATTTATAAAAGCTGATCTTAGCGGTACTTTTAGCAATTTCTTAAATCTTCTACTTAATATGGAAAATTATTCCGAATGGTTGTTAATTGAGAAGTTGATAATTAATAATGATAGTGATAGTGAATTACTTAATTACAATCTCGTTATCAGTGTAATCCTTGAAAATTCAACGCTATGACAAAAAAAAGTAAATGGTTTGTATTTACATTGTTGATGATGATGATGAGTTCAATTGGTTCATTAAACTATTTCATACCCTTATCAGAATTGATCCCTGTCACTAGCTCAAAGCACGTAATGACTCAGCCCCTCAATATTGACCTTTTGACCATAAAAACCATTGTGAAAGCAGTCGATCATCAAAATATTAAAGAAGTAAACCTACTTTCTCTGGTTAATGCATTGAGTGATTCTGATTTTAATAAACCTGTTAGAAATCCATTTCAATCTCAATCTTCTCCAAAAACCGAATCAATTAAACCTCAAAAGCGCAGTAAACCAATAACCCCTCCTGCTCCTCCAAAATTATCTAGACCAAAGATTAAACTTGAAGGAATTGTATGGGATGAACAATCACCTCGAGTAATACTGAACAATGAGATTCATCAGATGGGGGACAAAATTGAAAATTATACTATATATGCTATTACAGATTCAACAATAACCTTAATCAATGATAAAGATATTTTTAACGTAAAATTATTTAAAGGCAGTAAAAATGAACATCCCTAAAATGACTCTTATATTCTTTATAGCACTTATGGTTTTTAGTCCAGCGATTGCAGATGTTACTGTCGGATCTGAAATTCCAATTACGTTAAGCGTCGTTGAGGTTAAACTTGAAAATGTTCTTAAAATAATTTCAGAAAAAAGTGAGTTAAGTTTTATACCAGATCCTTTAATAAATGATAAATTAATCACAATTGAATTGTCTGATGTCACTCCGAGTGAAGCACTTAATATCATTGCTCAGTTGTATAATCTTGGCTTTCAGGAACTTGGTAGTTCAGGGAAATATGTCGTCACAGAAATAAGCGCTATGGCAGTCGAAACTGAAGTTGGCTTTTATACATGTGAATTTGCTCAAGCAGAAAGAATTCTCGATATTTTGTCAAAGTTTACTACACCTGACATCGGACGCATTGTAATTGATGAGCGTACCAATACAGTGATCTTTCAAGATACATATGAAAATATCTTAATCTTAGAGCAGATTATTAAGTCATTAGACCGCGCTAGTAAACAAGTATATATAAAAAGCATAATAGCTGAAGTTTCTCTTAGTAAGTCGTCAAATGCAGGCGTCCAATGGTTCACCAAAAATAACCAGACAAGTGTCGGAACAGATTTTGGACTTAAAACAGTACCGTCAGTATTACCGGAATTACCAGAGAGACCAGCGGGTACTGGTTTAGGGATTGGGATTCTGGATATGGATATTGATATAGCTATTTCAATGCTTTCTACGACAAATGATTTAAATCTGCTTTCAACCCCTTATCTTATCACGCTGGATAACCAATGGGCAGAAATTGAGGTGGGTGATCAAATCCCTTATCAAAAGCTTAATGAATTCGGTGTCACTTCATATGAATTTAAAGATGCGACAGTTCGTCTTGCTTTAAAACCCCATATTAATAATGATTCAACCATTACGATACAGTTAGAACCACAAGCTAATTTTCAACAAGGATTTACACCTGATGGAGTACCGATTATTTCCACAAGAAAAGCTCGTACGCAAGTTGTTGTAAAATCAGGAGAGACTCTAGTAATTGGGGGAATTATGCAGGAATCAGATGTACTTAGCGAATCCAAAGTGCCAATATTGGGAGGAATCCCATTTTTGGGTAATTTGTTTAAATCCAAAAAAATAAGTAAACAAAAAACTGAACTTATTATTATGTTAATGCCTGAAATCGTTGGGACAAATTTTTCGGAAATGACAGATACTGCAATCGATGACCTTCCCGACAAAATGAAAGAGAATTTAAAATGAATATTATCAATGAAAATAATAATCAAGTAAGTTCATTTCTCGTCATAGATGATGACGTTAGTATATTACAATTTTTTATTGACGCATTTAATGAGATGAATTATGTAATTGATACTGTTTCAGATGGAAAGATAGGAGGTCAGCAAGCTCTTAATAATAATTATAAAATGATCTTTCTAGATATAAAAATTCAACAGGTTAATGGATTAGATGTTCTACGAGAAATTCGACGTACGAATAAAAAAGTAAAAATTATTATGATTTCGGGTTATCTTACTGAAGATATCATAGAAGAAGCGTTATCAATTGGAGCCGATGGATATCTAAATAAGCCACTTACGGCACGAGATATTTTCGCGAAAGCAATTAACTATCTTGACGAACCTGGCTTAGATAATTCTCATTCTAATTAACTAATTAAATTGGGTAAATATGCCTATTAAATCTAAAATTCTCATTGTCGATGATGAACGTATTATATGCATATTATTATCAAGGTTGCTAAAGAAATTAGACTATGAGGTGGTTGGTATTGCCAATTGTGGTGATGATGCGGTCAAATTGATTAAAGTAGTAGAACCGGACGTTGTACTTATGGATATTAATATGAAAGATCAAATGGACGGTATTAATGCTGCTAAAACAATCCATACCTTTACTGATATTCCTATAATCTTTTCTACTGGCGAGACAAAAGAGAGCATTATCGCTGAAGCATTAAAGACAAGTCCCTCTGGATATATAAATAAACCGTTTCGCATCGAAGATATTAAAACGACCATCGAAGTATCATTAATACGCTATAAATATGAAAAAGAACTTATTGAATCACAAAAAGCATTAGAAAAATCCGAGTTAATGTTTCGTGGAATATTTAATACTACTCCGGCAGGTTATTTTCAACTTGATAAAAACTTTTGCTTAACACTGTGTAATCCAGAGATGGAGAGTATTTTTAAGGGTACTGGTAAAAATTCAATTTTAGGGAAAACCATTTTTGAATTGGTGGGTATTGAAAAAGCTGAAATAAAGAGAATAAAAATGACATTGCTTAAGAAAGGTCAAATGCCAGTTACTGGAGTCAATTTATATGATATGAGCGGAAATTTAAAAAATATTTTGTTTAGTATTCATGAACCGAATGCCGAGACTGATATTAGCTTTGCTTATATTGGTACAATCCAAGATATCACTGACTATAAAAATCTTGAAATACAATTGCGCCATGCCCAAAAAATGGAAGTCATTGGTATATTATCCAGCAGGATTGCCCACGAAATTAACAATCAGCTCACAACCGTTCTTGGTTACGCAGATCTCTGCCAAATGACGATGGGAAAAGAAACTCGCCAATATAGGTATATCAATTCTATGCGGAATAAATCCATTGAGGCAATGGAGACTACTCGCCAATTACTAAAATTTGGCCGTAAACAAAAAGTGGTTTTTGAAGATATATCGGTGGATCATCTCATCAAAGAAAAACTTGATCTTATAGGACATGTTTTAGGATCCGAAATTACAGTTAAAACTGAATTAAATTCTCACGGTGCAAAAATTCACGTTGATCCAAAACAATTAGAGCAAGTTATAATGAATCTTGTCCTGAATGCGCTTGATGCCATGGCAAAGGATGGTGAGTTATTATTTACAACCAAAATTATGGATAGCAACAAAAATGCATATGATGATACGATGCGACCTGGTGGCAAATATTTGTATCTTTACATAAGAGATAATGGTTGTGGAATTCCTTCATCGAATCTCGAAAAAATATTCGAACCATTTTTTACTACAAAAGAAGAATCACTGGGTACAGGACTTGGATTATCTATTGTGAAAAGTATTATAAAAGAAAATGGTGGTGATATTTATGTCAATAGTATCGCCGGAAAAGGCACGACATTCACCATTTCCTTTGAATTGGCAAAAGAAGAAGACCACGCTAGTAAATAAACGTTCCTTTTATAAAATAATAATCATTGGCATCGAATTCACCTATCCAATGATCTTCATTGCCCCACACCGTATGAATTCCCATTGTAACAATAATACGTTGGGTATATAAATAATATAGTTCAATCTTTGAGAGTCCGCCTTCTCTTTTTAAATCTGATAGTGTCCAATAATCTATCCCAGCATTAAGTCCCGGAATACTCCCTGACGCTGAGAATATTCCGTATTCTTCAGTCGCAGGGAATTTATCGGATGTTGTGTAATCCAAAATTTGTTTGTTAATCCATTGACCATTTAAGTGAAGTCCCAATAATCCCGAATATTTAATCCCAATCATACTCAATGATCGATTCGACTTATTCATGCCATACTGATAATGTAATTCTGAGCCTGTGCCTACAAATGATGGAAAAGTATTATACCAAAACGGTGTTTCATATCCAAACTCACCTTGGAGGGAAAAGGATCCCAAGGGATATTCGCAATCAAAACCATAGAATGTTTGTCGGTTAGTCATCTTATATGATTGTATTTCACCATCGCCAATTGGATCTGGATTTGTCAACCAATTGATATTTGAATATTCAACCCATAATTCATCCTGATAACCATCGAACCACATTAAACGGTACTGCAACCTTCCAACTGAACCAGCCAAACGCAATCCAAATTCATTCTTTAAATTCTTGTCATATATATCTTTTAGGATGAACAGAGAAGGGGTGTCATTTGTCCAATCTACATCTCTTTCCCGCCATGGACCATGATCTATAATTGGATTATATTCAATTTTCGGATTCCAAATTCCTTCTAAACTAAAACCGAAAAGATGCATCCTTGTACGAACCATCATAATGCCAACCCGGACATCATTTAAAGAACGGGTCAAATGATATCGCATATCCCTGGGATTAATTCTATCTGAGAGAAACCAACCGTTTATTAATCCCCATTCGATTTTCTGTTTGCCCGCACGAATATCAATTAACGGGAATGCCAACTCAATGTACGCTTCACGATTATCCCAAAATAAGGCCGGTTTGCTAATGGATTCCTGCACCAGCTCTCCACTATAATTGAAAGAATAAATTCCCTTTTGAGCTACAAGGTTTATTCGAAACCGATCTTGGCGCTGGAGAGAGTCCGATGATGAAAATGGGACCATTTCATAGTGTTCTGCCAAACCTGTAATCTGAGCAGAAAGAAATGAGAGGAACCAGATGACGAGTAACTTTTTCATAATATTATGGTGGAAAACTAGGTACAAAGTAAATCATCTGGAATGGATATGAATTCCAATTGTTTTACCCTAGAACGATGGATTTTATCCGACTAAATTCACACAAAACAAACCCAGGTATTTCATGAAATTTTGTACTGCAATTAATTGCATGGATGGTCGTGTCCAACTTCCCGTCATTCAATATTTGAAAGCTCGATTTAATGCCACCTATGTTGATACCATTACCGAACCGGGACCAAATGCCATACTGGCGACTCAATCCGATGATGTCCTTTTACAATCAATAAATACTCGAGTTGAGATTTCTTTAAAACGCCACGGATCAAATAGTATTGCAATTGTTGGGCATCATGATTGTGCTGGTAATCCCATTTCAAAAACACATCAATTGAAGCAAATTGCATTATCAAATAAATATTTATCTGATCGTTATCCAACCGCAAATGTTATTGGTCTCTGGGTAAATGAAAATTGGGAAGTAGAAGAAGTATAGTTCATGAAAGAATAATTAAAATTAATAATCGAATCAACAGAAACTTTTGGTGGACGAATCTTCGACATATTTATTCAATTTTTGATCATTTTGTCAATTATTGCTTTCTCAATTAGTACTATCCCCGACTTATCCCTCACAACTGTCAAATATCTACGATTTTTCGAAATCCTCAGTGTAATTGTATTTACAATTGAATATTTACTAAGGATATATATTGCCGATAGAAAGCTATCATTCATCTTTAGTCTTTATGGAATAATTGATTTATGTGCAATTTTACCATTTTACATTTTACGTTCAGTTGACTTGCGATCCATCCGAATCTTCCGTCTTTTTCGCTTGTTTAGGGTTCTAAAAATATTCCGTTACAATAACGCTATTAAACGATTTATACTTGCCATAAAATTGATTAAACCCGAATTAATAGTATTTGGAATCGCTGCTTTTGGGCTACTTTACGTTGCATCAATTGGAATATACTATTTTGAGCATGAAGTTCAACCTGATGTTTTTGCGTCATTCTTTCATTGTATGTGGTGGGCCATTGTTACTCTAACAACTGTTGGATATGGAGATTCAATTCCAATTACTGTAGGTGGGAAAATATTCACCTCCATCATTATGTTTATTGGATTAGGAATTGTGGCTGTTCCAACGGGTCTTATTGCTTCCGCCCTCACTAGGACAATCAATAATGACTAACAAAGATTTATTTCCAATAATAAACGATTACCTCCAAACAAAATTGGGTTCCAAGAAAGAATTCCCCTTTGGTGATGAACCTGCTGTATTCAAAGTGGGTGGAAAAATGTTCGCATTATTGGCACAAAAAAAAGAGCCACTTCGACTTACGCTTAAATGTGATCCTCTGGAAATTGATATCGTGAGAATGACTTTTGCTGCAGTTAATCCCGGGTATCACATGAATAAGGATCATTGGAATACAATTACCTTGGATGGATCAATGCCAAACGAAATCTTATTCGCCATGATTGACGATTCATATGATTTGATATTAAGCGGATTATCAAAAAGAATTCGGGAATCTATTTAACCACGGAATACACAAATATATGTAAAATATATTTGTGTAAATTTTCAATATTGTATTTTAATTACATAAATCATAAACCATATAACTTGAACATTAAAACTTTTCCTCATATCACGTAAATTCACTCATGCGATCTGCTGAATTAGAACAAATTTTAAAACCACGTCCCCGGAAATATCGCAATCTGATTAAACATTTATCTGATTATGTCTTTACTGCTGAAAGTGATGATCAAACGTTAAGTAATGAAGATGTATTCCATGATTTATCGTCATCGCGTGGTACTAGCCGTTTTTTAGGATATTACAGCACAAAAGGTCTCGATTTGGGATTACAATTATTTGGCGTATATGATAAGCTGAAAAAAATTGGTTTATCAAAACCCAAATTACTAATGGATACTAGTGATCCGTTTTTACATAAACTCACACTGATTCATACAACAAATGGAATTGACCATATTTCTGCTGAATTATGTTTACGTCGAGCGCCAATAACATTACCTGATCCTCAGCAAACGAAAGCAGAGTGTCTCATTGTTGAGTGGTTTATGCTCCAAAACCCCATCAAATCATTTTCTCGTCATCGCCCTCAACTTCCTGGTCAAGATCATCCTGGTTTGGGAATCAGTATGATCATTTTTGAAATCCTTTACTGGATGGCCAGACGTTTCAATCTTGATGGTGTTATCCTTGTGCCAAACTTCCTTCATACCGGAATACTTTATGGAAGACAGTGCGCCTTTCTTGATCCTGTTCGTCATGGGGAATTACAGGCGTTAACTGAAATGATTGATATGAAAAATACTTTGGATCAACTTTCCTGGGCTTGTGCTGAAGGTCAATTAATAGATACAAAATCTAACTTAATTTATAATTGGGTTCCTGCTCCAATGGCACAACCTGTATCAAGAAAACTGAGGGATTGGTTCTACAATCCAGTTTATACACAAAAATTGCGAAACAGTCACAACTCAACAACTATTAAAATTAGAAAAAAATATAAGAAACAATTTTCTGACACTTGGATGACATTATAAGTTGAAATCTATATCAAAACCTGTCGTAGTAGTTGCCAATGGATTATTTCCCACACATCCAATGCCCCTATCATTTATTGATCATGCAGGAACCGTCATTTGTACAGATGGAGCTGCGGATAAATTACTTTCTCACAATAAATACGCTAATATTGTGATTGGGGACATGGATAGTCTGGAGATTGACCTCCCTGAGGGAATCGATATTATACATGTTTTGCAGCAAAAAAATTCAGATTTGGAAAAAGCCATTACATTTTGTATTAAACACAAAATTCAAGAGATTACTGTCGTAGGGGCAACAGCGCTACGTGATGACCATTATCTCGCAAATATTTTGCTAATTCTCCACTATTATAAAAAAATATCTATATCTGTTGTTACGGATAAATACACCATTTTTTCCTCTCAAGGTAATAATTCATTTTTATCATTTAAGAGGCAAATCGTGTCTCTATTTGCTTTTACAAAAACGACCATTACATCTGAGAACCTAAAGTATAAAGTAGACCATGAACAATTAACCAGCCCATCACAGGGTGTGAGCAATGAATCGTTAGGTAATTCGTTTTCGATTAATTCCAGTGAACCTTTAATCGTGATGCAGAGTCACGAGAAAGCTTAATGATAAATCTCCATTGGCTGGATGGACTTGCCATCCTTTTATATTTTTGTTCGCTATGGGTTATCGGGTTTGTTCGATCCAAACATTCTGCCGATGACGAAAAAAACTATATTTTAGCGGGAAGGCGACTCAGCCTGCCTGGTTTTGTCATGACAGTGGTTTCCACTTGGTACGGAGGAATCCTTGGTGTTGGTGAAAATACATTTCTCTACGGGTTGCAAACCTGGGTTATTTTCGGATTGCCCTACTATGTATTTGCAATTCTTTTTGCTTTTTATTTAGCCCCAAAGATTCGAAGAGCAAATCTTGTTTCCATTCCCGATCATTTCGAAAAACGATATGGTCCTTCATCAGCAGTAATCAGCGCACTATTACTATTGGTATTAGCAAGTCCGGCACCTTATATCTTAAGTATTGGTATTCTTCTACAGGCCTTTACAGGTTTACCCTACAGCACCGCGCTTATCCTGGCACTCATTGCCAGTCTGGTATATATCTGGCGTGGGGGTTTTGGAGCTGTTATTCGCACGGATATATTTCAATTTATTCTCATGTTTTCCGGTTTCATTTTACTCGTTGGGTTTGCATGGATGTCGTACGGGTCACCCCTTCAGATTTGGGATCAACTTCCTGAAACGCATCGCACTCCTACAGGTGGAAATTCATTCTCCTATATTATGGTTTGGTTTTTTATAGCATTGTGGACATTCATTGACCCTGGTTTTTATCAACGGTCTGCTGCTGCAAAATCAGAAACCGTGGCTAAAAAGGGAATTCTCATTGCCGTTGGATTTTGGTTTGTGTTTGACATGCTTACACTCTTCACTGGATTTTATGCGCGAATTCTGGTCCCGGATGCCCAAGCATTAATGATTTTCCCGCTGGTGGGTGAAAAAGTTCTACCACCCTTTTTCTTCGGTCTGTTTTTAACGGGATTGCTGGCCACCATCATGTCCACTATCGATTCCCTTGGTCTCATTAGTGCGGTGACTTTTGGTCGGGATATCCTGTGGCGGATTCGCAAATCTGCACCAAAATTTGCAGGACTTTCCAGCGTTGATTTAACCAAGCGTGGTCTGGTCATGATGGCATTCCTCTCTCTAATCCTTGCACTTAGTGTCCCATCCGTGATTGGATTATGGTATATGATTGGTTCTATGGTAATTCCAGGTTTAATCATCCCCTTTCTTGGATCATTTACGCGGATAAAGCTCACAGATGAAAAGGCCGCTATTAGTATTATCCTGCCTGTCATAACCGCAGCATTGTGGTGGCTCTTCTCTCGCTGGTTTGGTTCTCCATTTTCATCCATTGAACCATTTTATGCCGGAATAATCGTTTCTTTGACAATGTTCGCACTATTTATTGGTTTTCAAAAACGGTAACATCTTTAGCATGGGAATAGAAATAGAGAGAAAATTCTTAGTAAAGGGTTACGACTGGCGAAACGGTGCATCCAAGCATATGATTCGACAGGGATTTCTTTCGACAGATAAACATCGTGTTGTGAGAGTTCGCCAGATTGATCAAAAAGGATTTCTCACCGTGAAAGGACTAACACTTCAGACCACCAGGCAAGAATATGAATATGAAATTCCTCTCGAAGATGCGCAGACCATGTTAGATCATCTCTGTGAAAAACCCCTTATTGAAAAAAATCGATTTGAGTTAATGGCCTCAGGACATCTTTGGATAATCGACGAATTTTTATCTGAAAATGTGGGTTTAATCGTGGCTGAGGTTGAACTGAAAACAGAAAATGAATTGGTGGAACTCCCACAATGGATTGATCGGGAGATATCTGACGATCCGCGCTACTTTAACTCAAATCTGGTCAAGAACCCGTATAAAGATTGGCGTGAATAAAGTGGAAAAATGAAAAAGTTCTTCCCTACATTATATTTTTTAACCAAAAATAAACGGGTGCCATTTTCTCCCATACCTTGAGTGTATAATCAATCAGATTCTCCGAGAATATTTCATTCGGGATTACTGTAGTCTTTTTAAAAAATAATGTGTTGTGCAATAAAAGTGTTTTCCGTTCATCTTCAACATCGTATCCTATGGGGAATCGTTTATAATGGGGTTCACTTGTTTCAAATCCCATTTTCTCCCCTTTATCAATAATACCCAACAACTGTTTTCCTGATTTATTATCAGCAATCCCATCCCGAAAATCTGACATTTTATCTCTAGGGATTTCATAGACTCCACAATATAAACTCAGTTTGGGTGGCTCAAGATGAAAATAGAATCCTGGTCCGCTCATTTTTTTAAATCGTTTATCCCAAAACAATATTCCCAAGTGGGTTTTGTAGGGTGTTTTATCTTTGCTAAATCGCACGTCACGGTAAATCCTGAAAATTGAACCAGATCCATTTAGCCTCACATCGCCGCCTAATTCAGGAGAAATGGATTTTAAGGCATCGTCCATTGCCATAACAAAATCTTGCGATTTGTGCTGCACTTCTTCTTTAAAAATGGATTTATTTTTTTCAAACGATTGTTTATTATTATTGTCTTTGATTGCTGTTAAGAATTGCAGTGTTTCCTGTGTAAATCCGTCGAATTGGGTCATATTTTTTCCTATTTTAAAAAATGAATCTTCAATGCAGTAACTAAAAGCATAATAAATAATTTAGTGCAGTTATTTTATCAACTCATATACTAATTGATCAATATCCATATCGGAAATAGATTCAACCGTGTTATGGTTAAGTCAATCAGCAAAATGTCATATTATCAATAGATATGAGGGATCCTCTCAACCCTATTATTACTATAATTTTTATAAGACAACTTTTAATAACTAACAACTTCAAAAGATTTGTTTATTAAACACAATCATCTGTTATTCACTAAACCCATTTAACTGAAAAAACAAAAAAATGAATAAAATAAGACAATATGGAGAAAACGTAGAAGGATATGACATCCCTGTTTTAAATGAACGAGAAATAAGAGCAGCAGCAGGAATACTATTTTTAATGATGTATATATCAATACAGTTAGCAGCTTCTAAAGGGGATTTTTTAATGCTAAAATATTCTATTATAATATTCCTTACAGATATTGTAATACGGGTCTTTGTTAACCCCAAATTTTCTCCTACTTTGATCATTGGGCGTTTGATTGTTAGAAATCAAGTCCCTGAATATGTTGGTGCTCAACAAAAAAAGTTTGCTTGGGTAATTGGTCTCGTTTTGGCATTAACCATGCTCATTCTTCTTGTTATCGTAAATTCTTACAGTCCGATCACAGGAATAATCTGTCTAATTTGCCTCATATTTTTATTCTTTGAATCGGCGTTTGGTATTTGTTTGGGATGCAAATTTTATTCAATGATTTATAAGGAAAAAGCACAATACTGCCCTGGTGAAGTTTGTGATGTAAAGGCAAAGCAAGATATCCAAAAAACATCAATGAATCAGTTACTTATTGTTCTTGGATTTATCGTTTACATTTTTCTGACTATCTTTTTATTTAATGATAGTTTTAGTGAACAACCCTATGACTTGTTTGGAATTGAAAACAATACGTAATTAGTATGAATTTTCAATAACCGATAAATAAAATATTCTGAATATAAAATATGCTTACTTTTAAAGAATTTATAGAAAAATACATTAAATTTCCGATACTGAATGGCCCGATGCACCCGACATGATG
>JABMOV010000049.1 GCA_013203145.1 Fidelibacterota bacterium | reverse complement strand
TGCTAGTCAAATCAATTGTGGGGGATTCAATCGATTAGGAGAATCTACAAAAAGCACTTCACACATGGAAAGCCGAAGCAATCTATACAGTGAACATTTAGATTTCGCTCACGATGACAGAGTTTATGTCATTGCGAGGAGATACGCAGTGACGACGTGGCAATCCCTCTTAAAAATGTGTGGTGAAATTGATTCACTACATTCGGAATGACAAATTGGTACCAATAGATCGCCCCACATCGTTCGTGATGACAATGTATGTTCCAGGAGATCGCTTCGCTACGCTCGCGATGACAGCTTTTGTCATTGCGAGGAGATACGCAGTGACGACGTGGCAATCTCATTTTAATTGTTTGATGAGATTGCTTCACTCCGTTCGCAATGACAATATGTGTGTTTGTTGAGAATGCGTTACTTTCGGAACGATAGTTTAGAGCCACCCCGCTGCCAGATCAATCCAATTAGGATTTATGCTCTCTATCAATTGAATTTTCTTCTTTCTCGATCCTGCCTTAATGCGCTTTTCAAATGCAATGGCTTCAGATATCTCATCTGTTTCGGCAAAATATACCAGTTTATTACAATTGTACTTGCTTGTGAAGACAGATGCTTTTTTATTCTTATGCTCTGATACTCGACGCAGTAGATTATTAGTGACACCGGTATAAAGGACTGCATTATTTTTATTTGTCATGATGTATACGTAATAAGATTTCATAACGAAATTTAGATTTAATGTTTGATCATTGGGAATTACAATTTATAAGGAAACTAAAATTGCATTTTTAGATTACCGAGGACTTCGTCCTGATCGAATTAGTCCCGAAGCATATGAAAATTATGATACAGAAAATTTAGAGATGGTGAAAATATTTCGGGAAATATTCCACCAGGGTGTTGCAGATGGTACAATTGATTCTACTTTGGATATTGATATAAGCATAAGTCAATATTCCTATATGCTGAGACGGATAATAGACCGCTCGATTAAATCTACTTATTCTTTTAGCGACATCAATTCTGATGAATATTTCGCGCATTATTTGAATCTTTTCCTGAAAGCACTCGCTGTTGGAAATTGACTGTGGGGACGTTCAGAAGAAAAGGATTTGAGTTAAAATAGTGGAAATCTCAACTGACTGATTTACTGAAACCCTCGGCAATAGTCACATAATATAATATAACTCATCACTGTGGTAGCCGTATTCAGGATGAAGCAATATTTTTACAATAAAAAAACCAACGATGATTGTTTTTTCGGTGATTGTAAATCTTAGATTATTTTGGTTGGGCATGTTCTGAATTTAGGTAAATATTGGAAATCCTAAATTATTGTATCGGTTTTTGGCAGATAGTAATTAAAGGGGTGAATGCCAAAACCCCTTATTTATTCATCCCACAACATTTTTTGTATTTTAATCCGCTTCCACACAAACATCTTTCATTTCTTCCAGTTTTGTTCCCAATCCTAATTTGCTTGCCTTGTCCTTCTCCTTCTAACATGACATTAGATAAGTATTCTAATTCTTTATCGTATTCCCATTGTTGATTGTTGAATACTACAGCATCAATCATTTCATCGCTACTTCTTAAGCTCCCAAAACCAATCCAAACATCTCCTTTGCTTTTATATTTTCTGGCTTGGCATAAAGCAAGCAATCTTTTTCTTAATTCTTCGACATTATCTGAACTCAATGAGATGTAAGTAATACCAGTACGATGAGAATAGCTATCATCAGGAGGTAATGAAAAATTATGAAATTCTCCATCGCGTATAGTTTTTTGTTTTGTTTGAACGATAAAATCCACAAGATTTTTCCTTGCATCACTAGACAAATCTAATAAACGAAATATAATGTCTGTTATTTTTGGCTCATCAAGAGTTTTTAATTGATTACACAATCTATCAAAATCATCATTTTTCCATCTATTTTTTATTACGTCTCCTTCGTCTGAAACTTCCAATCCTGCTTATAACGGATAATAATTTCTATCAATAAGTTGTCCAAAATCATTATCAATAGCAAACATATCAACCCTCGGTATTTTCCAAAGTTTTTGGTCTAAGTGATAACCTAGGAATACTATTTCTTCATCCGCTTTGAAATAATCCATTAAAGAAGTTCTTTGTTTTATGTAATACAAGAAGTCATAAGGATCTTTGAGATAATGTACCATTAAATCTAAATCAAATATTGTTGAAAATATTGGAAATGGTTCGTCATCTTTTTTATCTAACATTACATGTGATTGGTGAGTAAGAGACGGGTAGTTTTCTGTTGTAATTCCCATAATATATATCTCATCAATTTCTTCAGAAAGATGTATTTCTTTTCCATCTTTGTCAAAAAATCTTGCGCTTCTATCAAGTATCTTTTGACGAGATACAAGCCCTTGTTTGTAAGCATCTTGTACAGCTCCATTAAAATCTTTTTGTAATTGCTCATCATCACCTGTCCTTGAAAGTTCAGTTAATTTTTTTGATTTCACCTGAACACATAGTGCTTTGCTACCAAGGATGCAAAAAATATCAATATCTGTATCATCCCTTCCTTTCCGTGTAGTTATTTTCACAGACTTGAAAGTTTTATCTTGACCAAATACTTGAGATAAAAACTCATAAGCAATTTCCTCTCCTGTTTCTCCCCTATTTTTACTTAGAGTGTCTCTATAATTTTTATCTTCAAGCCACATCCAATAAAAAGGACTTTCATAAACCGCCTCAAATACTGAAAAACTAATTGGAATAAAATACCTTTCCTCATCCAATTGGATAATTGGTTTTGCATTAAACCAACTAAAATTTCCAATTCCTTGAAACTGTGAATTAAAATCCTTTTTAGGGATAATCGAAAAATTTTCCAGAAATGAATCAATATCATAATCTGTCTTAAAATCAGTTTTTCTAATGATAAATAACTCCATCAAGCCTTTGTAAAAGGATTTCCACCCTTCTTCTCTGATCTCATCCAAGCTTAACTTTTTTTCATCGGTTTGATTGTCAAAAAATAACTCAACATATTGATGAAGCTCCATCATTGGAACTATTTCTTTTATATGTTTTTCCCAATTTTCATCGGGATTTTTCCTTTTCATATCATCAATAATTTGAGGCATTTTTTCTTTTAGATTATATAAATGAACTTTTTGTGATTTCTCTTGAAGAATACTTTTAATTCGAAAGGGGATGTTTTTTGATCTCTCGATATCAAACTTTTTATTTTTCAGTAACCACTCTTTGTCGTATTTGTATTTTCTTTCTAAAAATTCTAGATATTGGAAATCATACACACCAGTGCCAGAATAAAATATTGGCTCAGTAAGCATATCACCTTTGCCAAAAAACTCTTTCTGTTCTTTTCTAAAATCTTCAATCTTATGCTCATTTTTAATGCTTTCTTGTAAATTTTCAATAAATGGGATCATAAAAGATTCATGTAGTTCGTCCATGAGCTTATAAGTTTTTTGTTTTAGTGCAATCAATTCTTGTGGTGATTCTGGTGTAGAAAAATCAATTTTATTTTGTACCAGAAAACTAAGTAACAAAGAGGCTTCTTTGGTACTTAATCGGGATCTATAATCTATCTCCTGTAATTTTTCGGGTATAATATGAAAATCTTCAAAAAGAATCATGCAAAGAGCATAAATGTAGCCCTTTGTGTTTATTAATTTTTTTAAATCTGCAAGTACTTGATCAGTATTTCTCATTTTATCCATGATATTTGAGTATTAATATCACCTCTATTATAAAAAAATTGTTTTCGTAGCAATAGCAGAGAAAACTCCTTATTTCCCCCCATAATAATTAAAAAAATATTTGTTTTATTTCCTTTTTCAAAAGCGAATCGGGAAATTCTTTACTACCAAAAAAGATAAAATATATATATCGACCAACGTCCCGTTAAGTATAATTATTAGGTTTATCGGTTTTACTGTACATTGTGTTTTAACTGGAATTTTACCATTTCAATGTCACTTCCCCTTCTCCAAAACATAACCCACCCCAATTGTCACAGAAAAAAAGAGTAAATAGGTAATGCCTATATCGGACATATAAGCGCCGAAGGTGGTTTGCATGGGTCCGCCAAGTAAAAATAATGGTAGGTCGATAAGGATATTAACCAGATAAAAGACAATACCAAGGAAAACGCCTTCTTTAAGAAAATTGGATTCAACTTTCTTGAAATAGCAAACGGCAAAAAACATGGATACGGTGGTGGCGGCTACCGCCATAATAGATTCAAAAAGAGGTCGGTTGGAATCATGCACAACGAAGGCCATAAACCCAACGATAAAAACAATTAGCCACGTAAGAAAACCGTATAACAGCGCTTTTTTGAATGAAGTCAAATTTGCCTCCAAAATAAAATGAAAAAGTATCTCTTACAACGACGGGAATCTATTACAATAATAAATCGTTAACAATACTGGAATATGATGGGAGAGGCTTCATGGTAGATGGGAGATGGCTCATGGAAGATGGGAGATGTTGGAGTCCCGATTTATCGGGAGAAGATGGCTCATGGCTATCGATTTAATTATTCTAATCTATCAATTAATTCCTTTGCATTGATTCCTATTTTTGAAAAAGCAAACCACTTTTTTCCCAGATCCTTAAGTGATGCTCCAATATGATATACAATTTTGCGATCAAGAATTAAGAATCTATCATGTGATTGGGTAACTGTTTTTAATGCAATAGCCGGATACTGTTGATTGTGCTTCTTTTGATCAAGTTTAAGTTGCTTGGTGAGTTTTGAAGTGTAAATGGTAGCATTAACGTTTCCACTTCTTTTTGAAAGAATGGAAAAAACCGTTTCATCTACATAATTATCTATCAGTATAATAGATGATTTGGCAGATTTTATTAATTCTGAAACAAAAACATAAGCATCGAATACTTGCCCATTATAAAAGATTCCTTCATTGGGAGGCAGGCTCGTTTTTACCTGCAAATCAAATTGGCTAACTTTCTCTTTCAAGTAATGAACATCATTTTCTATTCTATCTATTCTTTGATTAACAACATACCCTTTTAATAGATATTCTTTTAAAACTTTATTCGCCCAAATACGAAATTGCGTTCCCCGAATTGTATTGACTCGATACCCAATGGAAATAATCAAATCTAAGTTATAATGTGTTATGTCCCTTGAAATTGTCCGGGTGCCTTCCGGTTGAACTGTTCGGATTTTCCGAACAGTTGATGTTTTATCTAATTCCCCAGAACTAAAGATGTTCTTTATGTGCTCACTGATATTGGCTTTGCTGCTATTGAAAAGATGAACTATCTGTGCCTGGGTTAGCCAGATTGTTTCCTCTTCAATACGAACTTCTAATCTTATAGAGAGTTCATCTGCCTGATATATTATAATTTCATTTTTCATACTTTAAAAGTAAGGAATCAAATTATTCATTTAAAGAAACACTTGAAATTCTTTCTCTCCTCATTGTTAACATATTTCAGGATGTGACATTCCCTTGTCCTTAAATCTTAAATCTTTATTGATATCGCTTTCCCCACCCCAATCGTCACAGCAAAAAACATGGATACGGTGGAGGCGGCTACCGCCATAATAAATTCAAAAAGAGGTCGGTTGGAATCGTGTACCACGAAGGCCATAAACCCAACGATAAAAACAATTAGCCACGTGAGAAAACCGTATAACAATGCTTTTTTGAATGAAGTCATAATAACCTCTAAAATATAATTAATAAGAATCCCAAACAACGACGTGAATCTATTACAATAATAATTCGGTAACAATACTGGAGTATGATGGAAGATGGTTCATGGAAGATGGTTCATGGGAGATGGGAAATGTTGGAGTCCCGATTTATCGGGAGAAGATGGGAGTTGGTAACTCCAATTTTGAGAATACCCCCGATTTGTACTTATTGAAAAGTATAGTGCATTGTTCTTAAACGTTGAATACACAACGATCTACGAATTATGACTATGGTGCCATCCTTTTGTTGAATCACCAATATTCACTATGGTACAAACTAATAATCGTTAAATATTAGCTTACCCAATGGGGGAATTATGAGATTGATTAAGAGTCTTCTATGGCTAATGTTTTATCACAATTATTATTTTGATAATGAAAATTTATTCTTTCTTTTTAGCAAGTATTTGCTCCATCTGATCAATCAGACTATCCATCTTTTTTGCTGTTGCTTCAAAAGGAGCTGGTGTGGATAGATCCGCTCCAGCCAATTTTAATAACTCCAAGGGAGCATCTGAACCTCCGCTGCTCAGGAATTTAATGAGTCGATCAACCGCAGGCTGTCCCTGTTCTTTGATATCCTGAGCCAGCATTTGAGAAGCGGCAAAGGAAGTTGCGTAGGCATAAACATAATAATTGTAATAAAAATGGGGGATTCTTGACCAGGATAATTTTTCCTCATCACCAATGACCATGACTGGTCCCCAGTATTTGGAATATATTTCCCCGAATACTTCGTTAAAGGCATCACTGGTCAGAGGTTCATCATTTTCCGCCATTTTGTAAAGTGCCAACTCGAATTCCGCGAATCTTGTCTGGCGGTAAAAAGTACTACCTATATCCTGGATATATTGCTGCAGCAAGCTGAGTTTTTCTTCATCTGTTTCAGCTCTTTCCAATAAATAATCCATTACCAATGCTTCATTAATTGTTGAGGCTACTTCTGCGTTGAATGTGGCATAATTACTATTGACATAGGGTTGGGTGGAGTTGGTCAAAAAGGAATGAATTGTGTGACCGAGTTCGTGAGCCAGCGTCATAACTGAATTCAGGGTACCGTCAAAATTCATGAGGATGTAGGGGTGTACTCCATATATTCCTGAAGAATAGGCTCCTCCTCTTTTACCAGCATTTTCATACACGTCAATCCAGCGCTCTTTGAAAGCACGATCAACGATTCCGAGAATTTCAGCGCCAAGTGGGGTAAATGCTTCTTTAACCAGAACCTGAGCTTCTTCATAAGTATATTTTTTATCGACACTGGGAAATAGTGGAGCATAAGTATCATAGGGGTGTAATTCATCCACCATCAATATACTTTTTTTCATTTCCGCCCAGCGGTGGAGTGGTTCCAGATTATTATTTACACCGTCAATAAGATTATGATATACAGAGGTGGGTATATTGGGTCCATCCAGTGCACGCTCCAGAGTTGTTTCATAATTGCGGGCCTGCATGTAAAAAATATTTGTATTTAGCTGGGTGGCAATTAAAGAAGTAAGTGTCTTTATATGGTTGCTATAAGGAACATAAACTTCCATGTAGGCATCATGGCGAACACGTCGGTCGCTGGAACTGGTGTAGCGGAAATAACGCCTGCCCGTCATTTCCACAGAATTGGAATCTTCATCCTCGATCATTCCCCATTTAAAGTCGGTGTTGGTCAGGATGCCGTAAGTGGTACTGGCTCCCCTCGTGGCTTTACCAGCCAGGGCCAGTAAATCTTCCTCTTTTTTCGATAATATATGATCCTGGACACGGCTCAATTCATCAAGATAAAAGGAATAAACTTTTAAACCCTCATTCTTTTTTAAAAATTTATTTAGTTTTTTGGGGCTGATGGCCAGGATTTCAGGATCAATGAAAGCTGAAGCCTTGGATATTTTTGTATATAATCCTCGTATTTTTTGCTTGCGGGCCTGGTTCTCTGTATTTCCCAGGTCTACATCTGCTTTTCTGGAGGCATAGGACGAAAGTCTATCTAATAATAGGCCTGCTTTATCATTAAACTTAAGACATTCAAGCAAAGTTAGGCCATTTTTCCCCAGCTTACCTTCGTATCTAGAAAAGGCAATTTCCAATTTTTCCGCTTCTCTAAAGGCTGCATCCCAATCTGCATCAGAAGCAAACAGGGCGCTTACATCCCAGGTAAAATTTACATCAACTTCAGCTCGCGTAGGAACAGCACCTGCCTTCTGTGCCATAACTCCGGAAAGTGCAAAAAGAAAGACTGCACCTATTCTTAAAATATTGTTATATAAGTAATTTTTCACTGTACACCTCTTAATTATGTTAATTGTAAAATATAATATTTTACGAGATTCGACTCTAATTATTAAATTTATCAAGGATAATCATGTAACCAATTGGCAAAGTAAAATTAATAAGGTTGTCCTATGGTTTGAAAATCATATTTCTTTAAAAATAATTGTAAGTCTTTTTATTCTTTCGGACATTTCATTTAACGCTCATGTTTTGAGCATATCTCATCAATATCGCTTGGTACTGCTTCATTTTCGTGATCGGAATGACAGAGCTACTTCATCGCTTATATTATTGGATCGCGTCACTACGCTCGCGATGACAGTGATCTTGTCATTGCGAGGAGATACGAAGTATCAACAAAGCAATCTCGTGACATACTAAAATGAGATCACATCTCCCGACAAGCCGGGATCGGAATCACAGAGCTATTTCATCACTTATATTGTGGGATCGCGTCGCTATGCTCGCGATGACAGTGATCTTGTCATTGCGAGGAGATACGAAGTATCGACAAAGCAATCTCTCTTGAAAGTAATATTAGGATCGCTACTCCCGATAAATCGGGATGAGGGTTTTTTGTTTTACGTTTCCAGACGATTTAAAATATCCTGTAGATATCCATGCTAGACGACGAGAATCAAGTACTTGATTGGGCTTTTTCTTTGCCTTAATTTTTCTCCTGAATTGCAGACAATTGCAATCTCAACCACTAAATTACTAAGTGGTCCAAACTACTGGGGCAGGGCACACCTAGCAAAAATTTGGGAATACGCCCTCAAACAATTTATTTAATCCGATCAATATTAGGAATATGAATATGGCGACTTTGATTTTGCGGGATACACACCGCGCATTGGAAGAAAAAATGAAATCTCTTGATAAATTAAAGAAAGAGACTTCATCAAAGATTAGAGATGCAGCTAGTCATGGAGATCTTAAAGAAAATGCGGAATACCACGCTGCCAGGGAGGAGCAGAGTTTTATAGTACGTAAGACACAAATGCTGCAGACCCATTCGCCATTCCAGATCATCGAGTATAGCGAAATTGAAATCAACAGGGTAGGATTTGGCAATAAGGTTACAATCCATGAAGAGGGCAAAGATGAGGCCGAAGACTATTACCTATTAGGTCCCATCGAATTTGAGTTGGATCTTTATCCCTTGATTGTAACCATCCATTCACCTTTTGGCCAAGCCATAGTTGGGAAAAAGATTGATGAAGATTTTACGCTTGAAATCCGGGGTAAAGAGACGAAGTTCACAATTACTGCAATTGAAAAGATTTCTGCAGAATGATGATCAACACTATCAAATGCTAACTTGCTCCCAAAATCTGTACCAGTAGTGTCGTTTAACGTCATTTGATTATGTTTGGTTGGTCATACTTTGGTCGTAGTTTTCTGTAAGTCCACTTATTGTTACAACATCGTCGGTCTCATAACCCAAAGGTCGTAGGTTCAATTCCTTCCCTCACTGCACATCTGCACTTCGTTTCGACGTGCAGGCAGATTGAAACCCTTGTCCCAATAAATCGGGATCGGAATGACAGACTTCCTATTCCTTCACTTTAATAGCGTGATGCGTTGAGTTGCTGCTAGTTCTCCCTGCAATAAAACCAAATAGTAGACTCCTGAAGCCACAGGATTTCCAAAGGAATCTTTGCCATTCCAGAAGAATTCATGACGTCCAGGTTTTAATGAAGAATTCAACAAAGATTTAATATTTCGCCCTAACAAATCATATACAGTTAATTTCGTTTGTCCAGGTTCTGCGATACTCAAATCTATTCGGCAACGAGCATTAAATGGGTTCGGCGATATGGATTGGAGAGCAAATTGTTGTGGAATCTCAGTATTTCCGCTAACACCCACGACCAAAAGGGATTCAAGTGCATCTAGAAAACCATTGATCTCAGTCATGGTTCCAGTGGATACGCGCAAATAATTTGGCATATCCCAACCTGTGCGAACCAGATAACCCATGTTCGCAAGTGAAGCCCGAATCGGAGCCGCCTCAATCCCTACATCCACCATCATAAAATTTGACTCCGATGGAATATAACTGAGCCCCAAAGATGCAAATCCGTTAGCCAATACAATCTTCGCCATAGTGTTTAGATTGACGGATGACTCAAGATGACTGGTGTCATCTATGGCTGCAAGCGCTGCCGCCTGTGACATGCGGCTAACAGTCCCGAATAATTGAGTTGAATCAATCTGATCCGTTAATTCCTGAGATGCAATGGAATATCCAATTCTTGCTCCTGCCAATCCGTAAGCTTTAGAAAAAGTGCGTAAAACAATAACTGGTAATCCCGCCTGTACATATTGTATACAACTTTCGTAATCCTCAGATTGGACGTAATGATGATAAGCTTCATCGACCACAACAATCACTCCTTCAGGGATGGCATTCATGAAGGCGTTCATATCATCCTTGTGAATTATTGTTGCCAATGGATTGTTAGGATTCACGAGAGAAATAATTTTTGTGTTTTCCGTAATGGCAGCTAACACCAGATCAAGATCGATTACAAAATTCTCATCAACTGGAATATGAACGGTACTCGCTCCGTTTGTCGTTGCATCATAAGACATTTGAAAATAAGTCGGAGTTGCTGTAATCAGTTCATCTCCAGGATTTAAAAAGGCATCGGCAATTAATCGAATTACTTCCGTTGCTCCTGCTCCGACACAAATCATATCCGCATCAACTCCATGAATCCCAGCGATTGTACTTTCAAGCTCGGTACTGAAATAGTCAGGGTAACGGTGTGCCATGGATGCGGTTTCTTCTATTGCCGTTTGCGCTAATGGAGCTGGCCCTAATGGATTCTCATTAAAACACAGTCGTCCCTCGTAATCTCGTGAGTTTTGTATATGGGCGGGTATGGCTTGAATTCGTCCGACTCCAGGAAGGAAAATCGAACTTAATAATGCTGTGGACCGGATAAATCTCCGGCGGGATAACCGATCAATTTTTGTCATGGATGGTTTCTCCAACGCCAAATTGTATGGCGATTGCTTATCTTACAATGTGAATGTAAACAAGACAATGCAAATGAACAACCTTGACAGTTTTTCTAATAATTGGGGGTAATCCATAGGATGAGACTTGCCCGCCAATAGCTGGGAATCTTCATTGTAGAAATATGTGAATCTTTTTTATAAAAAAGCAAATTCCTCACTCTGTTCGGAATGACAAAGTTACTTCATCGCTTATATTTTGGGATCGCGTTGCTACGCTCGCGATGACAGCTTTTGTCATTGCGCGGAGATACAAAGTATCGACAAAGCAATCTCGTGACATACTAAAATGAGATCACATCTCCCGATAAATCGGGATCGGAATGACAGGGTGGTTTTGTTGTCAGAAGGTACTTTTTGTTAAATTGTATGTTCTCTTCAATAAAACGTGAAATACTTTCAACTTTTTGAATTAAAATTGAACACAACTTTTTTGAAGGACATTCTGCTAATCACTACAATAGAATATGGTATATGAACAAAAAATCATAGAATTTCAAGGTAAAATGGTTTTCCAGAGGATGATCATGTCATCCGATTTCACTCGTTTGCCCAAATACTTTCAGGAAGATGAAGCGTGTTTTTTATTCTTAACAAAAGGATCATTTAACTTTAGAACACCAACTCAACATTTTTCCTTTGACACTGGTGAAGGTCTACTGGCAAAATGTGGTAATTATTATCTCGAAAAACCAAAACAAGACCCAACCGACCAAAAACAATTGTCATTTATTGGAGCCTATTTTTATCCTGAAATCGTCAGAGAGTTTTTTCAAACCGATTTAACAATCAAGGATTTCAACAAAACTTTTGATGCGTCAAAAGTAAATATCGAACCAATACTTAATGCGTTTCTGGACAGTCTACATTATTTGTTTGATAATCTCCACATTGCAGATGACAACCTGATTCAGAATAAATTAAAAGAATTGCTCATTTTATTAAGCAAAAGTGAACAAGCACCATCGATTCATACTTTTATCGCTTCATTATTTGATCCATACCAGTACAAATTTGAAAAAATTATTCAACAAAATCTTTATTCCAATTTGTCACTGAAGGAGTTTAGTCACTTATGCAATTGCAGCTTATCCACATTTAAAAGAAAATTTTTTGAAGTCTATAAAATGAGCCCTGCAAAATACTTCCTGCGGAAAAAACTTGAAAAAGCCGCTTCTCTTCTATTAACCAAAACCCTCACTATCAGTGACATTGCTTTTAGATGTGCATTTAATAATGTTCCAAGTTTTAATAAATCATTTAAACTTTATTTTCATGTAACTCCTACGGAATACCGGTTGAACCATTTGGAAAAATAATTGAACCTTATGGAGTATTTCTCCTGATCCACACCCTTTATTTTTTCACCGCAAATCAAAACTAAAAAAGGTGAAAAAATGTTAGAATTAAAACTGTCCATTGCTACCATTGCAGCAACCCTGATTGGGGTAAGTGTTTTGGCCGCAGATAAACCAAGTACCATAATTAAACAGCGCATTGTCATTGATGCTGAAATCGATAAAGCATGGCAAACGCTAGGACCTGAATTCGCAAATGCTTATAAATGGGGTTCTTCCATCAAACACTCAGAAGCCAGAAATACTGAAAGTCTAAATGGATCAACCTGCACAGAAAGAGGATGCAGTATTTCAGGGATGGGCGAAGTGAAAGAGAAAATTCTTCAATATTCAGAAGATGAACATATCTTATCTTATCAGGTGGTTGAAGGAATGCCAAAAATGGTTGATCATGCTATCAATACGTGGAAACTGTCGCCAGTAGATGGAAAAAAGACATTATTGGAGATGCAAATTGAAATGAGAACACGTGGATTCTTAGGATGGATGATGGGTGGAATGATGAAGATGAAAATGACAAAAATGTCAAAAGAAATTTCAGAGGAGTTTAAATATTACGTGGAGACTGGTAAACCGCATCCTAGAAAAATAAAGTCAATATCTAAGAACAAGTGATAACGAACATATAATAATGTAAATACCAAGCAGTGGCTGGATATATTCCTTCCACTGCTTTTTAAATTTTAACCGCCACGCTATGGTGTTTTATAACCGACAAATATGTGTGCAGATTGTCGAAAAACAATAGCACTGCATTCCCCCTGCTTCATAAGTTCTTTCCTCACTGATCTTTGAATTTGAATCATACGATTATTACATAAATGAACCTCAACAACACACAATTTATTTATACCTCACCCTTTAACCTAAAATCATCATATTGTCATCATAGGAGATCCACATGATTACGTTCAGTAAACAACAACTGAAGATCCCACAAATGAGCCGTCCGGTCTATATGGTTACCGGTGGCATGTCAAAGTTTGGGAGAGCAATTCCCGAAAAACGCACTGAAGAATTAGTCATCGATTCGTTTGTAGAAGCAGCGGAATTCATCAATATGTCCCCTGCCGAACTCAAGCGCTATATTCATTCCTGCTACTACGGTCACTTCGCTGATCATTTTGGAGACCAACTCCTTGGCGAAGCCGTTATTCACGATCGTCTTGGATTAGATCCACTGGGAAATGTCGGTATTAAAACCGGCGGTGCCACAGGAGGGTCTACGTTATGGGAAGCCTTCAAAGCAGTAGCGTCGGGTTACTCCGATTGTGTTCTTGCCATGGGATGGGAACGCATGGACGAAGTTCCCACCGATGAAGGAAACCATTATATTGCGTCCGCTGCCGATAAAGATTGGGAAACACCAATGGGTCATATCTACACCGGATATTATGCGGTAATGGCTCAGAAATACTGGCAGGTTTTTGGAAAACAAGAAGATTCATTCCGCAAAACCATGGCAGAGATTGCTGTGAAAAATCGCGGGTATGCTCGTATGAATCCACATGCACAAGGTCCAATGAAACTCACCGTAGAAGATGTTCTCAATTCTCCAGTAGTTGCACATCCATTACGCGCACTGGATTGCTGTCTCATGAGCGTGGGTGCAGCATGTGCCATCCTTTGTGATGAAGAAACTGCTTATAAACTCACAGACAATCCGTTAAAAATTCACGTATCCGCCGGTAGTCACTCTTTACGTGTGGCAGATCGTTTGAATATGGATATTCCATTATTGCCCAACGAAACACCTGACCAATATAAAGACCTTGGCGAACGATTTCCCGGTGGTGACAGGTATCCTGGATTTACAGGATTTCTTGCAGCACGGATGGCGGCTCATTATGCTTATGGTATGGCTGGTATTGTTGATCCAACCGAAGATCTTGATGTGGTTGAATTGCACGATGCGTTTACCATCAGTGATATTCAGACCTACGAGGATATTGGTATTCGTCCTTATGGCGAAGGTCGCACGTATGTTGAATCTGGAGATTGTTATCATACAAATCCATTCACAGGTAAACCAGGCAAACTTCCTGCAAATCTTTCCGGTGGACTCCTTGGAAATATGCATGCGGTAGGCGCCACGGGAATTATGCAGGCCATTGAAGTGGGTCATCACATCTGGGGTCGCTGGTCGGAAATGCATGCCGATGAAAAGAAATGGGCAGCTTTCGGTCGTACAAAACCAGATGATTGGACTGATCTTCAAGTCAAGGATGCCAAACGCGGATTGGCTATTAGTCACGCCGGCGTTGGTTCCCACGTTACAGCAACGGTTCTGGTTCATCCAGATCACGAATTAGAAAGGAGATCATAATGGCTGATCGCGTAGAACATGGACAAGTAACTGTATCCAATGGTAGATATCGTCCAAGCGGCAAATTTCATCACGGCTATGCAAACTCTCCAATTCGTAATGATGAAGGAGTTCTCATGGGCGTTACAAATCCCAGGGATGTGACACATATTCATTCGTACGGTGGTGAAGCACCATTCTTCGAATCGCTATCAAAAGGTAAACTCTTGGGCACACGATGTGATAATGCGGATTGCGCTCTGCATGAAACGATGTTTGTACCATTCAGAATCCATTGCCCCGATTGTTTGTCACGGAATACCATTGTTGATGTCACAGACATTGCAAATCGTACCTCCAAAGTTCATACATTCATGATTACTGAAAGAACCGGTGCTTTCAATACACTGGAAAAACCTATCCGATTTGTGAATGTGGAATTTGAAGGTGTAGATACGATTCTGATGGGATATTTATCCGTAGGCGAACCAGAGATAGGAATGCGGGTTGTCCCCATATTCCAGACTGAAAATCCTACCTATACAATCATGGATCTTTCGTGGGTTCCTGAAGGAACTCAGAAGTCAGAATTACTACCTGGTTTTTCATTCGGTAAATAGAAAATGTGAGGCGTCACGGGAAACTGTGACGCCTTTTTTATGTCAGTTATAATTGGACATCTCTCACTGGAACTCCACTTCCCACTCGCACACTCCTTAAAAGAGAAGCGTAAATCATTAAAACGGATAAAAGAAAAAGTAACGCATCGCTTTAATGTCTCCCTCATTGAATCTGCTTATCAAGATAAATGGCAACGCAGTAAAATTGATATTGCCATTATTGGTATCGACCAGCAAGCCATTGAAAATACGATTCAAAATATTTTACATTTAATTGATGAAGTCTCTATTGGAGAGATTCAAACTTTATCAGCAGAAATTGAGTGGCACTAATTATGCCAAATGCATAGCGAATAGAACAAAGATGTCGTATAAACTATGTGTCCATGCTGCGATTCCATAACCACGAAATACGTATACCCCACCTAAATAAAGTCCACCGATAATTCTAAACAGAAGAATGCGAAAGCTATAGCTGTCCCCTGCACTTCCTATAAAGTGAAATAAAGAAAATATTAAGGCAGAAATGAAAATTGCACCAACGTACTGCATCGGTTTTTTCCACGATAACGCAAACTTAAAAATGGCAGCAATCCCATTTATCAATAAAACCCGAAATAATAATTCTTCGTAAATCCCTGCCCCCAAGGATAATACAACTTGATGCATCAATCCTTTGACGGTGGTCGTTAGTAAATATAATTCAGATAATGAGAAAATGATGAATAAACCTGTCATCCAGGCAATACTCTCAAATACCATATAGACTAATGTCATTGCATTGATAGTAAATGATTGATTCGTCCGTATTCGTGAGATTAGAATTGCAGCTACTGCTATCAAAGACATAAAACCAAATCCCTGTAATCCCAGTAGCCCAATGGATTCCATAATCTGGCGCATAAATACATCTGCGCCATTGCGTAACACAGGCAAATCATCCATGGAAACAGACAGAATACCTATTTCATAAATCAAAAATAAAGGCGCTGTAAATATAAGAGAGTAAAACGCAGTTTTTGATTTAGAGAAATATGAAGTCACGTATACTAACCGCCAAATATTATTTAAGAGTTTGGTTTATGTGATGAAGGTATTTGTTGTTTATAAAGTAAATCAGTTGAAGTAGATATTTTTATTATAATTGTAATTATATCCAATAATATTAATAGTTATTATAATTATCTAATCTTTCACATTACATTAATCATTGTCAATTTGAAGTACTGCCAGCAACGCTTCTTGTGGTACTTGAACCTTACCAATCATCTTCATCCGCTTTTTGCCTTCTTTCTGTTTATCCCAGAGTTTACGCTTCCGAGATATGTCACCTCCATAGCATTTGGCAGTAACATTTTTCTTCAGCTGTTTTACTGTGGCTCGCGCAATGATGCGTGTCCCGATTGAAGCCTGAATTGCAATATCAAACATTTGTCGTGGAATCAATTCCTTTAGCTTTGAGCACAAGGATACACCGCGATGGTAAGCATCTTCTATGTGGCAAATTGTTGACAATGCATCAACGGGTTCACCATGAATCAGTATATCAAGTTTTTGTAGTTTTCCCTCTCTAAATGAATCCATATTATAATCCAGACTTGCGTACCCACGGGTACCGGATTTCAATTTATCATAAAAATCAAAAATAATCTCAGCTAAAGGTAAATCATAATGAACCTGTGCTTTATCAGCCGAAAGGTAATGTGTTGTCTTGTATTCACCACGTTTCTTCTGACACAGCGTCATAATCGTGCCAATATATTCTTTTGGCGTGATAATCTCAGCCTTGACAAAGGGTTCTTCAATTTTTGAAATATAAGCCAGTGAGGGCATTTTCGCAGGAGTATCTACCTCAACAATATCACCATTATTTAACGTCACTCTATATCGAACGTTTGGAGTAGTTGTAACAAGAGAAAGATCAAATTCTCGCTCCAAACGTTCCTGAACGATTTCCATATGTAAAAGGCCTAGGAAGCCACAACGAAAACCAAATCCTAATGCGCTACTGGTCTCAGGTTCATAAACCAATGATGCATCGTTCAATTGGAGCTTATCTAATGCCAATCGTAATTGTTCATAATCATCAGCTTCAGCCGGATACAATCCTGAGAAGACCATCGGTTTCACTTTTTTGTACCCTGCTAATCGTTCCGTTGCTGGGTTTTGCTTGACCGTAAGCGTGTCTCCTGCGTCGATATGACCCATATCTCTGATATTTGCTATAACATATCCAACATCACCCGATTTAAGCTCTTTCGCAGGAATTTGCCTTAATACAAAATGTCCCACTTCTGTTATATCGTAGGTTATATTATGGGCGAAAAACTGTGCCGTCATCCCAGGTCGAATGACGCCATCAAATACACGCACATAAGGAATAGCACCTCGGTAATTATCATACATAGAATCAAAAATTAGTGCCCTTGTTGGTACGTCGTCATTTTCCGTTGGTGGTTCAATTATATCAATAATTCTTGTAAGAATAGCTTGAATACCAATACCAGTTTTTGCGCTCACCTGAATTATTTCATCTTCGTTGCAACCGATTAATTCCAATATTTGCTGGGTGACTTCATCAAGTCGAGCACTGGGTAAATCAACTTTATTAATAACAGGGATAATTGTAAGATCATTTTCAATCGCCAGATAAGTATTACTGACAGTCTGCGCTTCTACACCCTGGACAGCGTCAACTAATAACAATGCACCTTCACAAGCCGCCAAAGATCTGGATACTTCATATGCAAAATCAACATGACCTGGCGTATCAATCAAATTTAAAATGTACTCCACACCATCAGTGTGTTGGTAGATCATTTGTATTGGATGGCTTTTTATCGTGATTCCGCGCTCACGTTCGAGGTCCATGCTGTCGAGCACCTGAGCTTTCATATCCTTTTTGGATAATGTATGCGTTTCTTCCAGGAGCCGATCAGCTAAAGTTGATTTGCCATGGTCAATATGCGCAATGATACAAAAGTTTCGAATGTGACGCTCAGACATGGGGTCAAATTAGTATAATTATTGAGAGCTAAGAATGGTTTTAAGAATGGATTTTTTGTTTATTCGAAATAAGTATTTTCTTGTATCACTAGCAGAGAGAAACAATATTTTTCATATCTTTATCATCTGGACAATCTCTCCAACTGCACATATTTCTTGAAATAATCTATTAAATATGAAGTAAATAATAATACTTGCATTTTTTTTATTAAACTTTTACTTTAATACCGCAAGGTGCTGGTAAGGTACCTTTGGTATGTGGACGGGGTAGGCTTTCACGTTGTTCCGAGGTCATAGTGAGGGCTTGCCCTTTATTTTATATAAAAAGTGGGGCGACAATAATTGCAGCCCCACTTCAAATTACTTATCAAACTTTGTACTATTTATTCTGGTCTTCCGCTAGCTTTGCTTTATCCTTTACAATAATTGGCAATAAGTCTAATTCATCTAAACGATTTTTTACATCTTTTACATCATCATCAATATCTTTATGATCTCGATCGTTCCTTCTTTTCTGAATCGAAAATTCATCACCAAGATCATCAATAGATCCATCTACATCAACAAATCGTTTTTTGGTAACTCGATCAAATTCTTGTAATTGAAATTTAACTTCATCAATTAAACTGGCTAAGGAATCTGTTACATCATCAATTAATTGCGCATTTGCTTCAATGCCTAAACGGTTATTATTTACATGTTTACCGCGACCAATGAATTGTAAATCAAGTGTTTTCAAACCTGATTGAAATTCTTGATTAACGTTATCAACGTGAATCAATTGTTCAGACTCGAGTACTTCCATCCGTTTTACACTTTCAGTGTAACTATATTGTATGTAACCACCCCCGGCCACGAGAATGATCATTAAACCGAATATAATTTTGTCTTTTAAACTCATAGTTCCCTCAATGAATTATTTACCCAAGGATTCTAGCCGTTTTTCCCATTCACTTGCTTCACGGGCTTTTGGCACGTCCTCATTTTCTTCAACACTCACACTACCCTTAGTTTCATGCGTAAGGATATTGTGTAGTAATTTTTCTTTTTTGTCCGAATTGTCTTTTAGATGATCTGTCAATTCTTTGACTTCATCATTAAAGTCTGAAATAGTCGTTTCTAAACGGGATATTAATTCATCCAATAATTCGCGACCATAGCTATCATTCATCCCATCTAGAAGATCATCCATCTTTTCAAGGAGATAATCCTGACGGCCTTTTTCGTTTTGAAGATCAATTGTCATAGGAAAATTTACCTAATGTTAATAAATATCGAAATCTAATTTGACGAATCAATATGAATCAGGTCAATACTTTTCACTAAAGATTATTGATATTTCGTTTTTTGCGTTTTCCAGTCTCTCTATCAAACTCAAAACACCCTATTTTTTCATAAGAATCTAATAATGGAAAAAAGATTTTTTGCTGCAATCCATAAGGAATACGATCCTTTTCTTCTAAGCTTGTTAACTCCTTTCCACCAATTGACCATTCTGATCCTCTTTTAAATACAGATTTTTGAGCAATCAGAATTATCTCAACAACATCTTCTACATGAATAATTACTGCATACTGGTATTTTCTTATATCATGTTGAACAAAAATAGGTTTGGTTACTAGAATGTTCCCTTCAGGCGTATACCAATCAATTTCGTAATCGAGAGAATCTAATATTTGCTTCGATAATTCAAGGATTTCTTTGGGAGACCCATTATACTCTACATATCGGGTCATTGGCGGTGGAGAAATACACGCTGAAAACCTTACAACTAATAATCCAATCCCAAGAATTACTCGAAACACGAATATTTAGTAGATATCAAAAATCGATGGAAGTTCTTCTGGATCTGAACCAGCCATGGTGTTAACCATATAATCAGGATTAAAGTATACTAATCGTAGAATGCTAGTTGGTCCAGAAATAACTGCCAATTCAGTTTTCGGAGCTTGAACAGCACCAAGTAAAATCAATTCTATCTGGCATGGAATTTCTTTCCAGGTCGTATGGAGATATGATCTCTCAAATGTTAATTTGTTCAGTCCAACTGTACCTGATTTTGGTCCTGAAATTACTTGATTTGTTGAAGAAGGTTTTTGGTACACCTCATATAAACTTTTCTCAATAGCATAAAACTGATTAATTTGTTTGTCCATATCCATGGGATCAATCATGTAGTCAATTTCAACTTTCCAAAATCCACTATCAGAATAAGAATAAAACATAGTAACACTATGTTCACCAAGTTGACCATTCATTATAATCTGAGAAGTATCCGCGTTATAGAAAATGGTATCCATATATGTATATCGCGGAATGGAAGTCGCAGATGTACCCCAGGCATACCCTTTATATCCATATTCTAAGCCCAACCACTCAGCTGGAATGGAGTCAGGTTGAATGCTGACTTCTTCTATCACTACAGGTTCATCCATGGGCAAAACAGGCTCTGCGATTATCTCTTCTTCATTGACGACAATATCCTCACCCAGCAAATCAACTTGTTCATCTATGTTTACTGAATCATCCACTGCAACAACGGATGTATCAAAGGTCGATTCTTCGAATGCAACAGTATCCGATGCAGTATCAACCACAGTTGTATCAACGAACTCTTCTTGAGCCATAATAATTGTTGAAAATAATATGATGAAGCTAAATAACTGGAATCTCATCCTGAATTCCCTTGTTTATTGGTGATAATATTAATGAATAACGAGCCAAAATACATAGGAGCAATCCATCAGGCAAGTGAAAGATTGAATTTGATCTCATTCAGAGTTTACGTTTAGCAATAATACGATGCAATTACGTTGCTTTATTATCACATCCTTAACCAATTTTTCTTATGTCAAAACATCCTTTACTCCCCACTCTTAATGAGATATCACTTTTCGAATCACTGAAAAACGAATTTGGCACTCCATCGTACATTTATTTCGGTGATAGAATTAAATCTAATTTATCCCGTTTAAATAAAGCAATTACAAGCCATTTTCATACATCTCATGTTTGCTATGCTTTGAAGGCAAATACAAATCCTCATTTAATCTCGTTTATGAAACAACATCTTCCAACTCTAGGAGGAGACTGCTCCAGCCCAGGCGAATTGTTTGCAGCACAATCAAGTGGGATTGATTTAAAAGAGTGTATATATACAGGCAATTATGAATCCACTGATGATCTTATTGCCGCCATGGATTCAGGTTCAACCATTAATCTCGACGATCAATCTTCTTTGGACAGATTACTTAAAATCGGTACTCCGAACAAAATCTCATTTCGCGTAAATCCCGGGTTTGGAAAAGGACGTTTTTCTCAAATTACCACTGCCGGTGATAAAGCTAAATTTGGAATCCCTAAAGAAAGTATAGTAGATGCCTATCGTGCTGCACAAAAGTCGGGTATCAATCAATTTGGATTACAATGCATGGCAGGTTCCGGAGTTTTAGACCAGACCTATTTTGATACGTTAATAACTGCAATTTTGGAAATCGCTAGAAATATTGAACTTGAGCTGGATTTTCAATTTGAGTTCATTTCCATGGGGGGTGGTTTTGGGATTCCATATCATGATGAAGATCCCGAATTAGACATTGATGCATTGTTTAAATCAATATCCAATATTTTTTATTCGTATTACCCGGATCGGAAAAAGGCTCCTGCATTATGGATTGAGCCTGGGAAATATATTATTGGCGATGCTGGCGTCCTTCTGGCATCCGTAACGGGAATAAAAAAGAGTTATAAGACATTTATCGGAACGGATGCGGGAATGGAGACCTTGATGCGTCCTGCTTTATATAATGCCTATCAACGAATTTATAAAATTGGTGAAGTGGAAGCAAAATTGTCCCAAACTGTTGATATAACCGGAAGAATCTGTGAAAATACTGATCGATTGGCAGTGGACAGGCTATTCCCTTTTGTGAAGGAAAACGATCTACTTGCCGTCATGGATGTTGGTGCCTACGGATTTTCCATGTCTCATCAATTTAATAATCGACCGCGTCCTGCTGAAATTTTAATGGAAGGATTTATTCCCAGACTGATCAGAAGACGCGAAACCATAAAGGATTTATTTAAAACATGCGAAATCTAATTTTCATTCTTACCCTTTTTCTCCTTATACCCACTCTTTATAGCCAAAATTATCCAAGTATTCACCAACAACAACTTGAATATTATAAGGCGAATTATCCGGATCCTCCTGTTTCACCAGCTAGTGAAAACAAATTACCAAAACTATCCAGAATTGTGACACCGTCACACACGGTTTTTGGTTATCATCCCTATTGGATGGGCACAGCCTGGCAGAACTATAATTATAACCTTCTTACTACTATTGCATATTTCAGCGCAGAAATAACACCAACTGGCAATCTGAGCAATCTTCATGGTTGGCCTGCAACCAGTCTTATAAATGAAGCACATTCCCACGGAGTGGATGTTGTTTTATGTGCGACACTTTTTAGCTCTAATGATTTAACGACTCTTTTGAGCAGCGCCACAAATAGACAAAATCTTATCAATAACTTGCTTCAACAAGTCCAAAATGGTAATGGTGATGGAGTAAATATTGACTTCGAGGTCTTCCCCGCCTCTCAATCACAAAATTTGGTCACCTTTATTACTGATTTAGTTGATGCTTTTCATACAAATATCCCCGGATCACAAGTTACACTGGCAACACCAGCAGTGGATTGGAGCGGCGGCTGGAATTTTGAAGCATTGGCGAATATCAGCGATGGATTATTTATCATGGGTTATGATTACCATTACTCTGGAAGCTCAAATACAGGCGCCAATGCCCCGTTGACCGGAGGATCATACAATGTGACAAATACGGTAAATACCTATTTAAGTGAAACGAGTAATAATGGTTCAAAAATCATTTTAGGTGTGCCCTATTTTGGGTTTGAGTGGCCAACCACCAGTGGGAGTGCTGGTGCAGCCACCACTGGGAGTGGATCTGCTTATTTTTATTCAGCAATGGAGCCCCTTGCACAATCCTATGGCAAACTCTGGGATGCTTCTTCTCAAACACCGTGGTATAATTATCAGTCAGGCGGCTGGTATCAGGGATGGTATGACGACAGCGCATCTTTGTCTTTAAAATATGATCTGGCACTGAACTCCAACCTTCAGGGTATTGGAATATGGGCTTTAGGTTATGACGGAAATGAATCCGAACTCTGGGAAGCGATAGGAGCAAAATTTGGAGCAACATCCCCTCCCACCGTACCATCAAACTTGTCTATCACGTCTACAAGTTCAACATCCCTGATGATAAATTTTGCCGGAGCAGCCACAGCAGATGAATTTATAGTTCTCAGATATAACGAAAATTCTGAATTTATTGATACATTGGGTGTCTTCAATACTCGTCCTGTCATTGTTAGTGGTTTGACAGAAAACACGCCTTATTATATCAGAATTAAATCTCAAAATAGCTTTGGTAGCAGTCCTCTCACAGAAATGTTAGGAGCCGTGCCATCCACTGCAAATCGTGTTTTGATTGTAAATGGATTTGATCGTATAACTGGAACGACAAATACGTTCGATTATGTACGACAACATGGATCAGCGATTGTGCAAGCCGGGTTTGAATTTGATGCCGTGTCTAATGAGGCTATCACTTCTGCGCAAATTGATTTAAATGATTATTCCATTGTTGATTGGATATTAGGTGAAGAAGGAACTACCACACATTCTTTCACTGCTACTGAACAAGATTTCGTTGAAATCTTTCTTGAAAATGGTGGCAGTTTTATGGTTTCCGGTTCAGAAATTGGTTATGACCTTTCTGGCGGTAGTACAGGCGATAATCAATTTTATACGAACTATTTAAAAGCCCAGTATCTCTCAGATGATGCAGGTGGAGCAACCGCTGTTTACTCAGCTTTTGGAACATCCGTTAGTATGCTAGAGAATGTTGGCACTTTTTCTTTCGATAATGGCAGCCATGGAACCTATAATCTTGATTATCCCGATGGAATAAAACCCACAGGTGGATCGACCATATGTGCTAAATACCCGAATGTGGATTATAACGCCCGTGGTGGTGCCGGGATATCCTATAATGGCACTTTTGGAACTAGTAGTAATGAAGCAGCTCTTGTTCATCTTTCAATCGGATTTGAAGCGATTTACCCGGCAGATGCAAGAAATTTGGTTATGAGCACCATCCTCACTTGGTTTGTGGAAGTAAATGATATCGCAACGACATTGTCCCCTCTGCCTGGACAATTTCAAATTAAATCTATTTACCCAAATCCCACTAATTCCACTGCAACAATTGAATTCAATCAGGGATTTATTTCTGACAATACTGCCCTAACCATATATAATATTCTTGGACAGATTGTTTTTGAACATAAATTTGGTGGAAATTCAACTGTCTCAACTATTCATTGGAATGGCAACATTGCCAATGGCACGCAAGCTCCAACGGGAATCTATTTTGCGCAACTTAGTTCTTCTGAAAAAATGCAAACCGTTAAATTCACAATTCTGAAATAATGCGAATATTCTTCTTTTCACTATTTCTGAGTTTCTTATTTACACAAGAACATCCTAGCACGCACCAGACACAATCGGAGAAATATAAAGGGAAACCAGTCCCTTCGGTTGATATAGCTGAGGTGAGAACTGGATTGGATGTTTTATTGTCCGATAGTCTTCATATCATCCAGGGAAAATCCATCGCTTTAGTGACGAATCAAACAGGAATTGATCAAAATGGCACTCCCAACTATGAAAGATTGATGAATCTGGATAATATAAATCTGAAAGTAATATTTTCACCGGAGCATGGATTATTTGGTGAAGCTGCCGCTGGTGAAAAAGTATCCTATGGCGTGCATGAAATTGAATTACCCACTGTCATAAGTCTATATGGTAAGAATCGAAAACCAACATCAGAAATGCTTAAAGACGTGGATATTATTTTGTATGATATTCAAGACATTGGAGCTCGTTTTTACACCTATATCACTACTTGTGGTTTAGTGATGGAAGCGGCTGGTGAACTTGGTATCCCTGTTGTGATTTTAGACAGACCAAATCCTATTCGGGGAGATCGGATTGAAGGTCCCATCCTTAATAAAGAGTACCAATCATTTGTTGGATATTATCCAATTCCCATTCAATATGGTTTAACCATTGGCGAACTGGCACAAATGATAATCGGTGAAAATTGGATTGATTCGAAGCCCACATTATCTGTTGTTCAAGTCGAAGGTTGGACGCGGCAACTTTGGTTTGATGAAACCACCCTCCCATGGGTTTTGCCCTCACCTAATATCCCTGATTTGGAAACAGCAATTGTGTATCCAGGAATGTGTTTAATAGAGGCAACAAATGTGAGTGAAGGTCGTGGAACACTTCATCCATTTCAACAATTTGGTGCTCCCTGGATTGATGCAAAAATATTGTCCCAGGCACTTAACAAAAAGCGTCTCCCTGGCGTCGTATTCTCTCCAATATCTTTTACACCTACAACAATTCCTGGTATGGCCAATAATCCAAAATATGAAAATGAGTTATGCCATGGTATTGAAATCCATATCACAGATCGGAATCAATATCAAAGCATCTTGGTAGGGATTAGTATTATCTCTACAATTGATGAATTATATCCTGAAGATATCACTTTTAATGAAAAATGGTTTGCGAAACTCTGGGGAAGCGATTCTTGGAAAGATGCTTTACAGAATATTGATTCTGAAACAATTCTTTATGATACTAATTTTGATGAATTAAGAAATAAATATATACTATACTAGTTTATAATCCACCTACGTCACCAATAACGCTACGTGTAACACCATTTGCTTTTTCTAATGCTAGTATAGCCTCTTCTCGATTTAGGCTCTTCAGTGCCATTACAATCGCTGTTTTGACCGATCCGTCAGCTTTTAGTAACATGGTTTTAGATTCATCGTATGTTAATCCCGTTATGGTTTCAATAATCCTTGATCCTCTGTCCACCAGCTTGTTATTGACAACTTGAAGGTCAACCATGAGATTTCCATAAACTTTACCTAATCGAATCATGGTTGTGGTGGAAATCATATTTAATGCCATTTTTGTGGCAGTACCAGATTTCATGCGCGTGGATCCTGTAATGATCTCTGGTCCAACATCCAGAATAATTAATGCATCTACATCCACTGATTTAAGAGGTTTTGGGTTACAGATCATATAGGCGGTTTTTGTCCCAATGGATTTGCCATATTCTAAGGCACCTACAACATAGGGTGTTGCACTGCTACTGGCAATTCCTATCACCAAATCACCCTTCGTTACTCCCGCCTCATCCATATCGCGTTCGGCATCCTTGGGATTGTCTTCAGCACCCTCAATTGAGCGAATCAAGGCCTCTCGTCCACCAGCAATTAATCCCTGAAACCAATCACGGGGAGCAGAATAAGTTGGCGGCATCTCCGTGGAATCCAGCACACCAAGTCGACCCGATGTACCAGCTCCAACATAGAATATTCGATGACCGTTTCGCAACGATTCAACAGCCATATTTACTGTTTGAGTCAAAGCAGGGATTGCCTTCTCCACTGTGGTGGCAATGGTTTTGTCTTCGTTATTTATCGTAATAAGTATTTCTTCAACAGATTTCTTATCAATTTGATAGGAGTTCGGATTCTGTTTCTCCGTTGAAAGATGTCTGCGATTCTTTAAATGTTGTTCATCCATGCCGCAAAATTATGGATAAAGACATTGAGATTTGGAATGTTTTCCAATTATTTTTCTTTATGAATAAATCAATCTCATTCACACTGTTGATGGTCTTTTCCATCCAATGCAACTCTCAGCCATCTCTGGAAAACCTAATCCAAGAGAAAATTCAGAATTTTAGCGGTGATGCAGGTGTATATGTGTACCACAATAAAACGGGCAAAACCGTTTCTTTAAACGCAGATGAAATCTTCCCAACAGCAAGTATGGTTAAAATACCTATTCTTGTAAAAATATATGATCTCATTGAACACAAGAACCTTTCATTAGACTCATCTCTACTTTATTACAAAGATTCCATTAATTATCCCTATAAAGGAGATGACGCAGTATCACGTTTCAAGGATGGTGAGGACATTTCCGTGAGTAAGCTCATAGCACATATGCTCACGTTCAGCGACAACCACGCCAGTTTATGGTTGCAGGATTTGGCTGGGACAGGAACAGCCATTAATCAATATCTTGCTGATTTAGACTATGAACATACAAGAGTTAATTCCAGAACCGCTGGTCGTAGTACTGACTGGGAAAAGTATGGTTGGGGACAAACGTCACCTCGCGAAATGGCTAATTTATTTCTTTCCATTCGGAATGGAGAAATGGTATCAGCTCGTGCCAGTGAAGATATGTACCGTAACCTCTGTCGTGCTTATTATGATGGTGAAGGATTAAGTCAAATCCCACCTGAAATTCAGGTCGCTTCAAAGCAAGGAGCAGTAAGTGCGTCTAAATCTGAAGTCATGTTGGTCAATGCTCCCCACGGTGATTTTGTAATATGTATTATTACAAATAATCAGGTAGATACACGATGGGATTCTGACAATGAAGGATATGTTCTCATTCGTGATGTTACTCGAATTGTGTGGAATTATTTTGAACCCGATTATAATTGGACGCCAGCTGAGCACATCGAGGAATGGCAGTAAAAATTGGATTATAAGCGAATTATCATTATTCCAGATGGCGAATTGAATGATCAAACATGTGATATTGCCTTAGAATTAGGTGCTGTATCTGCTTCAATTGAAACGGTTGATCCAGAAGCACCCTGGTTTCATGAAATTGGAGAACCTTTCTGGGAGAATCTTGCTCCTGCACAGTTAACCTGTGTCGTACCTAAAAACCTAAAAATAGAAAATTTTGTAGATTTGATTGCCCAGAAATCATCATGGGGAAACATACCGACATTTCGGGTAGAAGATATTGAAGACAAAGATTGGTCACGTGTGGGTCGCGACGATTATGGCCCTATTATGATCACAAATAATCTTTGGATCGTTCCCACCTGGCATCAACCTGAAAATAGCAACGCAGTAAATATCTGTTTAGATCCAGGATTGGCGTTTGGTTCGGGTACCCATGCCACCACAAGGTTATGCCTGGAATGGTTAGCCAAGAACATAAAAGGAAATGAATCGGTGATGGATTATGGTTGCGGTTCTGGAATCTTAGCCATCGCTGCAAAATTGTTAGGTGCCACGATGGTTCATGGGACTGATATTGATCCACAAGCAATGCAGTCTGCAACTATGAATGCAGAATTAAATAACGTAAATATTTCTCTTTTTGAGTCTGATCAGCTTGAAAACACGTATGATATCGTAATCGCCAACATATTAGCGAACCCACTGAAAAAGCTTTCACAGAAAATATCATCTTTAACAAATAATTCAGGGAAAATTGTTTTATCGGGAATAATGATTAAACAGTCGATAGATGTTCAGAAAGCATATTCATCTGATTTCAGTTTTAAACCGATTGATAAACGTGGTGACTGGGTATTGCTTGAGGGAATAAAAATACAGTAATCTAAATAAGTGTAATATTGCCGAATTTCCTGCCTATAAAACCTATTGAACCGTTGAAAAATACTTTTTTGCCGCTACCATGACTTTAGGGGCTAATAATAACGTTCCAATCATGGTTGGAATGACCATGAGTGCAAAAGCACTATCCACAAAGTTAATGGCAATATCAATAGATGTTACTGAAGCAACGATTATCATGGCGACGTAAAACCAGTTATACGCAACCTTCCATTTTGTTCCAAATAAATATGAAACACATTTCCGACCGTAATAGGAATATCCAAACATAGTAGATAATGCAAATGTAAATACTGCTAATAGGAGTAAATAGTGACCAATTGATCCCAACTCTTGTTCAAAAGCCAATGCAGTCATTGTCACACCATTTACATCTTGCGTATAAACACCACTTACTAATATGACAACAGCAGTGATTGAGCATACCACAATTGTATCAATGAAGGGTCCTAACATAGCTACCAACCCTTCACGCACTGGTTCCGTGGTTTTTGCTGCACCATGAGCCATCGTTTCTGTCCCTGTCCCAGCCTCGTTAGAAAATAAACCTCTTCTTACGCCAATTATTATCATAGCTCCCAGGGATCCACCCATCACCGCATCACCGCTAAATGCATCACGAAATATCAATGAAAAAATGGCGGGAATTTCAGTAAAGTTTTTGCCTAGGATGATAATGGCAGCAATTAAATAAAGCCCAACCATTCCTGGTACAAGTCGTGAGGCTACCAGCGCAATGCGTTTAATGCCGCCAAAAATGACAACACTTACGATGGCGGCAACAGCTATTCCTGTAAGTAGATTGCCAGCAAATACATTTGTTTGATAAAGACCCATAGGTTGATAAATAAAATCTCTAATAACCTGAGATAACTGATTTGCCTGAAAAAATGTAATACAACCGAAAAGCCCTGCGATACTAAACGACATAGCCAAAGGTTTGTATTTCGCACCCAATCCCTTTTCAATATAATACATGACGCCACCCTGGATTTCGCCTAAATCATCTTCTCCACGAAACATTATAGACAGAGTACATGTAAAAAACTTCGTACTCATCCCAAGAATTGCCGTCAACCACATCCAGAAAATCGCACCCGGACCTCCCATATGAATCGCCACAGCCACTCCAGCAATATTTCCCATCCCCACGGTACTTGCCAGCGCACTTGATAATGCCTGAAAATGGGTAATTTGACCCGGATCATCATCAGAATCAAACTTACCTGCAACAATATCAATGGCGTGTCGCATATACAAGAATGGAGTTAATCGACTATACACCGCAAAGAATATGCCGCCACCTAATAATAAAATGACAAGTGGCAACCCCCACAATGCTTCTGCCAGTGATGCCATCCAATTGTCAATTGTATTATATATATTCATGAGACTCCTGATTGAATAAGAGGTTTATTAATGCGATAATACCAAAGTTTGTATTAATAGCGACTATCAAAATTGTAACTGATTCACTGTCAAATATTCTGACATCCTAATAATGCAGGTATGGAGATGAGTATAAATAGAATAAATTTGACTGGTAGTTTTTTCATAATGACAGAAAAGTTAGGTAAACCGGACTAGTCTACAAAGGAGTTATTCACGTAATAAATTAAGATATGATTAAAAAAATAGATCAATACTTATTACAACAATTTTTCAGCATCCTGATCATGGCATTGGTGGGATTTATTTCCATCTTTGTTATTGTTGATCTAATTGAGAATCTTGATCGGTTTATCGACAATAGCGTTCCCTCAAATATTGTTGTAAAATATTATTTATACTCCTTACCCTGGTTTGTGAATATTGCCTTACCTATGGCTGTTTTAATCTCAACTATTTTTAGCGTAGGGCTCATGGCAAAACGAAATGAATGGACAGCCATGAAAGCGACAGGAATTAGTCTATACCGAATTGCATTCCCATTACTTTTATGTGGTCTCATAATTAGTGGTGGATCGTATATTTTGGATAATCAGCTTGTCTCCTGGGGGAACGAAAAACGATTTGATATAGAACGTGAATATGTCAAGCGCAAAGCAAAAAAAAGTGTCAGTAAACCTAAAAAAATAATGAAAGATGTTTTTATTCAGAAACAAGAGACATTGCATATTTCCCTTGCCACATATCGTCCACGACAACAATCAGCTGAAGGAATCAATATTGTACAGCTAGACAGCGGTCAAGTATTCAAACGCCTTGATGCCCAAAAGATGTCCTTTATTGACAGTTTATCTCAATGGGCAGTATCTGATTATTCAATTCGGTCATTTGATAGTACAGGACAAGAAACCAGCATGACATTTTCTGATAGTGACACATTATTGACCATAGAATTTGTTCCTGATGATATTGCACAACAATTTAAATCACCTGAAGAGTTAAACTTTCAAGAGCTTGATGAACGGATAGCAATATTACAAGAAAACGGTGTGAATACGCGACGCTGGGAAGTAGTGCAACAATTTAAAATATCTTTCGCATTTACAAATTTAATCGTAATCCTATTTGGTTTACCTTTGGTCGTCATGAAGATGAAAGGTGGTTTGACCTTTGGTGCAGGGATGAGTGTCTTCGTTATCTTTACATATTATGCGTTTATAAAATTTGGTCAATCCATGGGATTTAAAGGAATCTTAGAGCCTCTACTCTCCGCGTGGATAGGCAATATTATTTTTATAATCGGTGGTGTTATTTTGATTTTATTTGCACGAAAATAAAATCAAGTCTAAAGGGTGTATTATAAAAATTAAACTGATCCTTTTATTGCACTTGAGTATCCTTTAAATCCAATTTGAATTGAATAGGAATACTGATCCACACACCAACAGGTTTGTCTTTTTGCATTGCAGGTTTAAACTTGGTAATACGTATTGCTTCAATGGCTGCCTCGTCTAATCCTGTATTTGGAATACTTTTTAATACAACGGTTTCTGTCACGTCCCCACTTTCATCAATATAAACTTGAATGATTATTTGACCCTCAATCCCAGCTTCTCGTGCGATTTCAGGATAATGAGGTATTATGGGTGTTAAAGGTTCTGGTGGCTCATCGTAAGGAATGAATTTGACAGTCGGCTCACTTGGCGGTGGTGGTGCATCTTGGACTTGGGGATACACCAAGGATAGCAACGCAATAATCATGATTAGTCTTCTCATAATAATTCCTTTCATTATTTTAGCAAAACCATCTTTTTCACAGAGTTGAAATCTCCTGCGCTGATCCTATATAAGTACATCCCAGCACTCACTGAATTACCCGCTCTATTTGTCCCATTCCATTGCACGACGTGGTAACCAGCTTTCATGTCTGTATTTACCAATGATTTGACTTCCCTGCCTAATATATCATATATCGTTATGAATACTTCAGCATTTTCCGGTAAATCATATTCAATAGTTGTTATGGGGTTAAATGGGTTGGGATAGTTTTGGTGTAAGGCGTATTTATCAGGGACAGCTATCAATTCGATATCCTGGCTACCTCGGCTCAATATCTCCTGTTTTTCGGAATAAAGAGTATAAAACACGGTTATAGTAGAATTATCACTGGATAGTGTTTTGGCATCCAGAGTTATAGATTTATTTGATGAATTTGATATATAGGCATATTCTACCAAAAGTTGACTATTCTCAACGTTATTCTCTCTCAGAAGGATTCTATTGGTAGTCCCATCCTCGGTTGAACAATTTATTTCTGTGGTATTGCTTTGATACTCAACAACAATCTGTCCCGCTTCAGCCCATTCTGGTAATGTTATAAATAAACTCCTGCCGTTCTGCTCAATTATCGGAGGTTCACCAAATGAACCACCTGAGGCTATCAGTGCTGGTGCTTGTGTTTGATGAGACCAGTTCCACATTCGGGTAAATGCCATAACATCACGAATGTTAAACACACTATCAGGGATTAAGGTGAAATATGGAACGTCACCCGTTATGGGACCCAGTTCATAACTTCCATCGATAGTATCGCCCCAATTTAATTGACCAGTATTCCAGTGATTTGCAAAGTTGGATAAATCGAGGATGTCAATTATCCAATCTTTGTTAAAGTCAGCCAAGAAAGGTGTATAATAATCTATTGTGGTTGTGTCACCTCCTAGATCAGCAAAATCTATGTATTTATTGAGAGAAACAGTAATTGTATCGGCATAAATGCTAATGCCTGAAATATTAAGAGATACACTATAATCAAATGAATTGTATGATGGAGTAATTATCAAGTTGCTATTGTCATGAGATGCAACGCTGTAAGAATAGTCATCATTAATGGGTTCAGACAGCTCAAATAGTACAACTAACTCACTATTCGTCGGTATTGTTACTACTGGATCCGGTGATATATTCAACACTAATGGTGGCCCTGCGTATATATCTACAACAATACCATCACTACTAACTGGCTCTGAAATATTTCCAACAATATCAACGGCCTTAACTGATAAGAAATATTCTTCACCGTGAGTTAAGGAAAGGTTCAATATTTCTACTGCTGTGAAAGGAGTATTCGTGTATGAGACTACATCATCTAAAATTTGCTCTGTTCCCAGACCATATCGATAATATGAAATTCCACTTAGTGGATCACTAAAGTCGATCCAATTTCCGTATACAGTTGAATCAGAATTTGAATAACCAATATCCATACTGTTACCATCGTTTACAATACCGTTTTCAGGGGCTGTAACATCTGGAATAATCCCATCTACTGGAGTCAGCGAGGAATAATTACCGGCTAAGTCATAAGCTCTAAAGGCGCCATAATATGATATTCCTTCAATCATGGTTAGATCAATTAAATCTATATAGCCAACACTATCATCAATTAAATATTCACCGGTGGCCCATGCAGCAATGTCTGAAAAACCAGCAGCTGTACCTAATGCAAATTGACAATCTTTGAAACCGCTTAATTCATCATATATTAATGAAACAGATACTCTCAAACTATCTGTCGATCCACAATAGTCTGAACTTTCATCATATCCACCCAGGTTTAACCAACTAACAACTGGAGCTACAATATCCATTGTTACACCGTCAGAGCTGAATATTTCTGACATATTCCCGATTTCATCAAACGCACGTACATTTAGATAATACATATTTCCGTGAGTTGGTAAACCTGCATTATCTACTGTTAAAGATGTATCCTGCAGAGTTGAAGTCCAGTTTTTTAAATCCGTTAAACCTGCCTCTGTTCCAAGAGAATACTCATAATAATCCAGACCAATTCCATCATCGGTAAATGATCCCCAATGTCCACTCAATGTCATCTGATTATTGGACCAATCCACATCTTCTTCCAATCCATCTGTAACTGCTCCACCAACAGGACCGGACACATCAATGGTTAATCCATCAGTGGACACAACTAGTGATAGATTCCCGCCTAGGTCAACCGCACGTACAGAGGCATAATAAGTTGTTCCATCACTTAAACTAAGATCTGTGATGGCATAAACAGTGTCGGTTCCTGTACTATCCCAGGGAAATACATTATCACTACCTGAGTTGGTTCCTAGTGCAATTTCATAATGGTCAATTCCGCTGTGTTCATCATAAAAATCAGACCAGTTCAATGCAAGACTATCAGTGACAGCATAATAAATACCATTACCGTTCGAATCATCAAAGATTTGCCCCGCCACTGGAGCTACACCATCAATGGTAACACCATCAGAGGACATTGTACCAGACCAGTTCTTGGCTTCATCCATTGCTCTTACATTGGCATAATAGGTTTCCCCTTGTGAAAGATTCAGCCCGGAAAATATTACGGACGTCGTAGTGCCATTGTCTGTCCAATCAACTACATCCGAATCCCCAGGAGTGCTACTTAATGAAACCTGATAATTGGCGATTACCCGTGAGTCGCTCCCAGTCCAGTAAATGGAAAACTCATTGGCACTTGTTTGCCAGTCCACATCCCCTGATTCGTTTCCATCCCAAAGTTCGCCAATGAGTGGGTTTATAAGGTCAATTAATACACCATCACTTGATGAAGGCGAAGACATATTGCCAACATTATCCCTCGCTCTGACTGATATATAATACGTTGTCCCGCTAGTAAGTATTAAACCGGACGAATCAAAACTGGTTGCAGTCCCATTTAAAGTCCAATCGATGATGTCTCCTGCACTGGGTGATATCCCTACCGCATATTCATAAAAAGCAATGCCACTGATTCCGTCACTAAATCCACTCCAATTACCAGAAATGCTGGTCGCCAAATTAGACCAATCACTATCATCCGAATCACCATCATTTACAATTCCTGTTACCGGATCATCTAAATCAATCATCACTCCATCACTAGATACAACTGAAGACCAATTACCTGCTAAATCAATTGCTTTTACAGATGCGTAATACGTGATATCACTACTAAGATTAAGGCCAGATATTGTTCTTGAGCTATCTAAACTGGCTACAGTCCAGTAAACCGTATTAGTCCCACCTGACGTTGTACCTAGAGCATACTGGTAATGATCAATTGTACTTTCCTCATCCGAAAATCCAGTCCAGGCAATATACAATGTGTCCCCAGAACCACTATATACCAGAAAATCGTTAACTGTTCCAGCGATTGGGAGATTAGTGTCCACTGTACAACCATTTGTTGTAGCGATATCTGAATAATTACCGGCATCGTCGATAGCCCGAACGTTTGCATAATACGTTATACCAAAAACTAATGCCAAGCCTAGAATATTAATTTCAGTGTTCGTCCCATTTTCAGCCCAATCTACGGTATTAGAATCGCCTGGTGATGTCCCCAAAGAATATTCATAACGGGAGATTATCCGTGAATCACTTCCCGTCCAATAAATTGAGAATGAATCTGTACTATTCTGCCAATCAATATCACCAGATTCATCACCATCCCAGAGGTCTCCAATTAGTGGGTTTACAAGGTCAACTAATATGCCATCAGTTGTCGTTGTATCAGATAATTGATTATGGATATCTGTTCCTCTGACACTTACATAATAAGTAGTACCACTTGATAGATTTAATCCTGAAAGAATTGCAAATGTATCAGTACCTGTTGGTGTCCATTCAAGGATATTTGAAATAGTGTTCTGAGCAGTGCCCACCGCATTTTCAAATGTAACAGTACTATCATCGATAAAAGGATCCCAGTTAGCAGTTAATGTTGTAGGTGAATTTGTAATATCAACGTCATCACCAAATCCATCACGGATTGATTGGGCTAACGGAAGTTGGCTTGCGAGTACATTTTCATAAGCACCCATATCTGGTTGGGATCCGGCTGGATTGGGGCGAGTATTGCCCTCAATATCAGTTGAATGGGCGTAATGCCATGTGCTATCGATCTGGAGAGAGTCTGTTCCAGTACCAATGCAAGTAGAATAATCAGATAACGAGTAATTGTCGTTTGTTGATCCAACAAAGAGAGGGTCAATATCGATATTACCGATACCAAAATAATCACCCTCTATGTTGGAATAATTAATAGTAATAGTATCATCCTCCTCACCACGAACCTCCGCATTACAATTATTCCGTATGATACTGTTGTATATGTTAGCAGAACTCTCGTCAAGAAGATATATCGTATAGACACAATAATTGTTTATAATTGTAGATGAATTAATAGTGACAGTGGAATTTGGTCTACAATAGATTATTCCGTTAACCGGTACTTGATTCCCTTTAATTAAACAATTTATTAGTTGTGCTTCACTATCAGTACGTACTGATAATGCTCCCCCTCTATTTGGGCTAACCGACCAGTCTTCAAGTCGTCCATTATTAATAAATCTAGAATTCTGAATTAGTGCATTACTTGATGTTTTGACAAATATGGCTCCTCCATCAATTGACGCACCATTTTGAATAAAATCACAATTAAGAACTTCAACATGAGAACCATTATAGATTGATAGTCCACCAGCGCGAGGTGCATAATTATTTTCAAAAATACAATTACTAATTATTGCATTTGCATTATTGTGAACACTCATTCCACCACCTGAAGATTCGTAGCCAGTATTTATTGATATTAATCCATTTCTTATTATTATGCCAATTAATTCACTTGCGTTACAACTATCAATAGTAATTACACGTCCAGCCTGATTCCCGTCAATTATCGTTGATGAGATGTAGGAAGTGTCTTGTGTGGTTAAGAAAAGTGACCCCAATACAATATTCTTGCCATTGTAATTGATATTTTCAACATAGGTGCCAGGCTGTACAATAATTGTATCGCTGTCGACTGAATAATCGATAGCTGCTTGGATTGATGCAAAAGGTGCCGTTTCCAAGCCTATAGAACCAGTATCATTCCCAGTAATTGCAACATGAATAAAAGAGTTGTGCAGAGGATCTGCTAATGAGTTTTCATATGCTCCCATATCAGGGTTAGAGCCCGCTGGATTTGGACGGGGGTTGCCTTCGAGGTCTGTGTCTAAAGCATTTGTCATTGTACCCGCACCAATGGCAGGAGAATAATCACTCAATCTAAAGTCACCGGAAGTGGCGTTTGTAAATATTGGATTAAGATCAATATTTCCGGTTCCATCATAGCCGCCTTGTATAATAGAATATGAAACGACGGGATTTACAATACCTTCTATAACTTCAATTTGAGAAGGATAATTATTATATATAATAGAATTAGAAATAGTTGAGTTAGAATATGATAAGCTAATACCGCCTTGACCGGTATTATTAGTAATTGTCACATTATTTAGTATAGCATTAGAACTACCAGCACAATGCATCCCCACGTTACTGTTGCCGCTTATTAAAACATTATTTAGAGTAGGTGTGTCATTTGCTTCAAAAGATAATCCGCCTCCAAAAACCGGGGCACTATTATTAATAATTTTAACATTTTCTAATGTTGGATTACAATTTATATAGGTGGCAATACCCCCACCCGATTCCTGTAATACCACATTATTTTTGATGATTGAGTTTTTAATTGATGGACTACATCCACTAAAAATCCTCATGCCACCTCCAACCCTCAATGCGGTATTTGAATCAATTGTCACATAATTTAAACTAGGATTACTGCCATAATAAATGGCCATTCCCCCAGCATAATATGATGCAGTATTTCCTTTAATAATTACATTATATAGTGTAGGCTCAGAGTCTGAGTGCACGCTATGGATTCCACCTCCAATGAATCCTGTATTATATAGCACTTTACAATTTCTAATTATTGGACTAGAATGAAAAATATAGATGCCTCCTCCACCATCTTCATCCCCACCGCCTGAAGTTGCAATATTATTTGTTACTATTAAGTTTAATAGTGAAGGATTTGAATATGAACAATAAATACCTCCACCATCATCAGCCTGACCATTCTCAATTGTGAATCCACACAATACAGCTGTTGAATCTTCCCCACTATCAAAAGTCACCACACTCCCATTCTGATTCCCGTCAATAATAGTTGATGAGATATAAGAGGTATCCAGAGTAGTCAGAAAGAGAGATCCAACAACAATATTCTTCCCATTGAAATTGATATTCTCAACATAGGTGCCGGGGTAGACCAGAACGGTGTCAGTATTATCAGATTGGTCTATACCATGTTGAATTGTGGCAAATGGAGATAATTCTGATCCATCACCTGTTGCATCTGAGCCTGTTATCGTAATATGCCAAACAGGCCCTGTGGATGTTGTTTCACAACCGACTTCAACACCACCAATATTAGTGCCATTTTCACCATTATTAAGCATAGGTGAGTTAGCTTCAACTACAAAATCAACACTATCAGGAGCACAGAACATGGGATTATCAAACATACAGTTATTGTTATATACATTCACTGCGTTCGTTGTATTCCATAAGCAACTGTATTGAATTGTTGACATCTCCTCCGCTACATCTTTTTCATACCCTGTTTGATTAAACGCAAGAATGGAATTAGAAACATTCACCCCAGACCAAGTGTTATACACATATATACCAAATTCATTATGACAAATAAGGCTATTTGTGACTGAACCATAAACATTGGAAGTTTCCACCTTGATACCATATGTGCAATAATTGATAATTGAATTAGACAGTGAGAAGTGATTAAAACTTGATGTGTTTAAAGCATAAACTCCCGACCAACAGTTACTAAAATAACAACTTTCAATTTCTGTTGTACTTCCACCGCTAGTATAACTTCTAATCCCAACATTCAAATCTTCAAAATCACAATTGAATATATTAACTAGGCCAGCATCAAAGGCTTGAACGATACCGTTGCTAGCATATCCTTTAAATACGAACCAATAAATTGCTGCATTACCATTGTTTTGAATCAGCAAAATATTACTTTCTTCAGTCTCTGATAATATTGGTTTATTTGTGGAATCCCCTACCATTGTGATTGTTTTGTTATTAACAATAATTGTCGGTTGTACATAGGTCCCAGAATCAATCATTACAGTATCACCGGTTGAAGCAATATCAATGGCGAACTGAATGGTGGCAAAAGGATTATCTTCACTTCCATCATTATCATCTGAACCCGTTGTTGAGACAAACCATAGGGGTCCAGTATTTGGTGAATATTGATGATAATAGTAAGCACCCATATCCATTCTTGTACCATCAGGGTCTTGGTCATCAGGATCTGTTTCCCATGTAGCTCCGTCGTTATCTAAATCTGGGTCGCCGAAATCTATGCACGATGAGTTGTATTGAAGATAATAGTTTCTATTTGAAGGATCTAAAAATAATGGATTAGTATTGATATTTGAACCAGTTCCCAAACCCTGAACATCTGAATAATATATATTAAATATACCATCTATTTGCGAAGGAGAATTATTCCAAAGAATTGAATTTCTTACGATAGAGTTAGCAGTGCTAATCCCACCATATGAACCCGATGCTGTATTATTTGCGATCGTGCAATTAACTATATTTGCTGACCCAGACGGTAGATTTGCTAATTCAATACCCCCACCCGTTGTTGAATTATTATAGGCAATTAAACAATTCACGATTGTTGTTCCACCACAACCCCATCCATAGATGCCACCACCTTGATTAGAACTATTATCAATAAGAACACTATTAATTATAGTTGGATGTGGATGGTTAGAACTGCTCTCAGTCATAATCCCAATACCACCACCTCTGGGGCTATTACAGTTTTTTATTAAAATATTTTCAATATTGGGACTCATTTCTATTATCAATATTCCGCCTCCATATTGATTGAAAGCTGATTCATTATTAGAATTCCCATTTACTATTGTTAAGTCCTTTAAACTACAATCGTAGTAAAAACTGAATCCCCTTCCACCATTTTCACAATCAATTATTGTACTGTCTCTGTTTTCTCCAATAATTAGTACATTTTTTGAAACATATATGCTCCTATTACCAAGCCCAGTATATATACCAGAAGCAATCATAACAGTATCACCTGCTGATGCAATATCAACAGCGTATTGAATTGTGGCAAAGGGATTATCTTCACTTCCATCATTACTATTAGATCCACCTATAGAAACGTGCCATTTGGGACCTGTATATGGTGTATCTTGATGATAATAATATGCTCCCATATCCATCCGCGTACCATCAGGGTCTTGGTCATCAATATCGGTTTCCCAAGTGTATCCATCACCATCTAAATCGGGGTCACCGGAATCAATACAGGGAGAATTCATTGATAAATGAAAATTGGCATTGGTAGAATCAACAAAATGCGGTGATTGCTCTATGTTGCCGACCATCCAATCAGCCGATCCATTACTATTGGTTCTTATACCGTTTTGGCCATTTCTAATATCAGTATATGATATATCACAATTACTTGAGCCGTAAATAGGCAAATAATAAATCTCATCATCTGAATCGTTCCAAGAAATGGTATTAATCACATTAAATGTTGAACCTTGGGAGAGTATAAATCCTCCGTAATATGCATTATTATATGCAATTGTACAGTTCACAATTTGATCGACTGTTGTATTACATAGGTATATTGTGCCACCTTCAATCCCTCCAAGTCCAGGTGCGTTATTATGTGTTATCTCTAAGTTCGATAATATTGGATTCGAGTTATCTATATAAATTGCACTACCATTCTTTGCAGTATAATTATGTGATATTTCTGTACTATAGATGAACGCATTAGCATTATCCCATAAACAAATACCACCACCATCTGATCCAACACTATTATAAGTAATTTTACAATTCTCTATTATTGGTGATCCTCCCCAAACAAATAAACCACCACCATCAGACGGATTATTATTATTAATCTTTAAATCAATTAGCGAGGGTGATGAAACATAACAATACACTCCGCCGCCGCCAGTGTGTCCACTACCTCCCGTGATTAGCGTTCCATTACCATTAGTTAAAGTCATACCAATTAATTTGGCACTTGAATCCTCTCCGCTTTCAAAAGTCACAACACTCCCATTCTGATTCCCATCAATAATAGTCGTTGAGATATAGGAGGTATCCTGAGTTGTAAGAAAAAGTGAACCAACAACAATGTTCTTGCCATTAAAATTGATATTCTCTACATATGTG
>JABMOV010000048.1 GCA_013203145.1 Fidelibacterota bacterium | reverse complement strand
GGGCATTCTTACTTATTTCTTCACTAGGATTAAATACTTTAGTAGACATTTTTCCTCCAGTATATCAATTCATTCAAATTTATTTCTTGGAAATATTCATTTTTTCGTTTCAATTAACATTCGAACTTACCGGTCTATTTGAACATGATTCAATAAAAAGGACTTCATTGTCCTGTTTAATTTAAAGAGTATATAATTTTTGTCGGTTCTGAAATAATTACGGATTTTTGGTCAACAATTTCTCCTGCCTTATAGACGACTAAACCATGTTCCCCTTCTTCCATTTTTAGAATAACTCTTTTATCTGACCATATCGCTTGACCATCAAATTGAAACCGCAAACCTTTTTCTTTTGATATAAATCGAATTTCATGAATTGCTTTCATCCGAAATGATAATTCAGCTTTGACTGCCTCTTGTAACACTGTTTTCCACTTAATAGGCACAAAATTTTCTTTCGATAATTCAATAGAATGTATTCCTGGAGTTAATTGAAGATTATACTGCGGTGTAACACCCACAGGTTTACTATCGATTATTATAGTAGCTCCAATAGGAATGCTTTCAATATTGACATTCACTTGAGCCATTGAAATCGTAAAAAGCAAAAAAATATAGATGAAATTTTTCATTCTATATATTCCAAATATTTTGATAATACCCAACCTTCAAACTCTTCATGTACACCTTTTTGTTTATCAATGATTTCAATAAATCCAAATGATCGATCACCTGACACTTTTGTAACAAGAAACATATCACCCATTGATAGCATCATTTGAATCGGTGAACCATTTTCCGGACCATGTCTAAAAGGAACTAAGGTTGCATTCACCCTGAATAAGGTCCCATTTTCTGCCATGGATGCGCTCATTCCCAATAAAATATCAATATGATGATTTTTTGTATCTAAACTGGGCAATTGTTCTGAATAATCAGGAAATTGATTTTCAGTATCAACTTGAATCGTAAGGTCATCCCTGCCAAGAAAAATATGATTTAACTCTGTGCGAAAAAAACCCAGACTATCTGTACTAATCGTTTTGAGTGTTCTAATAGTGTCAGAAATCGTGACTTTGGCATTTTTAATAGGCGTATGCAATCGCCGATTAAGAACCAATCCCTTTATTGTTATTGGGTCTTTTCGAACATGTACTAAATCCATATAATAGATTCCAGGTCCTGAAATATGAAACATCTGTGTTACGCCTTCAAAATCATCACCAATAGGAAAAAGGGTCATAACATTTCCAAAATTTTCCTTATTCCAAATATTTTCAGGAAGAATCATTTTTATACTATCTTCAGGAAAAAATAATTTCTCAAATATTGGTGTCGCCATTTTACCTTTTTGGAATAAACTAACTTTATATGCCGTTGGTTCGCCCTCTAATACATTGACAGGTATGATAAGTGTAACTTTATCATAAGTATATCTAACGGATACATTTGGTTTTGAGCCAAGCAATACCGGCTCTTCAATAATGGTGGGTTTTAAACTACAAGCAGAAATAAGTAAACAAATTATGCCAGAGATTAAAATCTTTGTGTTATTACACTGTCTTCCCATGCTCGAATTTAATAAAATTTCCTTGATCATCCTCACAAACTGCAACCATTACAATTCTTGCAGTACATGCAAGCCGTTTTTCTTCCTGACGACTTTCAGCAAACGCATCAATTTTTACTGTAATTGACGTCTTACCAGCATTTGTGACAGTACCATTAAATGTTACCCATTCTCCAGCTTCAATTGGCTCATTAAACTCTACTTCTTGTATTACTTTTGTGACTGCACCCCAGGCTTTTGTCCCTTTTAAAAACCGATAACAAGTTTTTGCAGCTGCAAGATCCATCCAGGATACAAGTTGACCGCCAAATAGTGTTCCCACATTATTAATATGATCAGGCATGACTAATTGAGAGTAGGTTGCAGTAATGGGCATTTTATATTCCTTTATAAAAGAGAAAACCCCGTTGAATTACCCTCGAGAAAATCTTTTTCCTCTGAAGAGCACGCCGAATCAACGGGGCTATCCTAAAAGTTCGAAACGAAATCTATATAGGAGCAGATTCCGTGGTTTTCTTTTTTTCCTGTTTTGGAGATTTCTCTGATGCTTTTGCATTAGTCGATTTCTTCGATCCGCATTTTCCATCAAGTGGTGAGCAGTCGGATTTTTCTACAGTTTTTGCAGTTGTAGCTTTAGCCGATGAACAGCATTTCTTTGCATCTTTACTTCCGCAGGATTTCCCATCACCCGTGGCAAAAGCAAAACTAAATACCAGTGTAAGGGCTAAAAGCGTCGTTAATATTTTTTTCATGAACAATTATTCCTTTTGATTAAGAGTATTTCTGTCACCCGAAATATTGTGTTAAAAATAATTTAAAAGCAATCATATTTTGTATTTAAATGTTTTAACTGATATCGTTTCTTAATTATATACTTTATATCTATCTAATATATGCTGGTATTACGTAATATATCAGCATTCTCTATTGATATAATATTTTTTAATTTTCATTTTGGCATTCTACATCTTTCTTATATTAATTGTAAAATAGACCTTATAAAAATAAAGAAATATCATCATGATTAAGAAAACAATTTCTATTGCTACCCTCCTACTTTTAATACTTCTGATCTCGTCAATACCGATTCTTCCAAAGAAAGAATTATCGATGCCATTGCCAATTCCTACTGAGATTGCAGAAAATAAAGCCGCTCGCAAAGAAAAAAAGAAATTACGTCAGGAATGGATGGACAATATGCATCGTGCTGCCCCAAATGCTGACTGGAAAGCTATAGATGACGTGACACGAAGAGAAAGAACACAATCCGTTATACAGTTGAGACAATCATTAAAAGGTTCAGGAAGACTAGAATATCAACTTTCTCAGCCGGAGAATATTGGATCGCGTAACGTATCAGGAGTTTGGAATGAACGCGGGAGTAATAATCTTTCCGGGCGTATTCGTACGGCAGATATTGATTTTGATAACAATTTGATTTATTGTGCGAGTTCGGGTGGCCAAGTCTGGCGAGGTACTATTGGGGGTGCAGATTGGGTTTCACTCACGGACTATATCCGTATTCCTGGTATTTCCCTGATTAGGCTAATCGAAGCCGGACCAACTAATCACAGATTATTCATCGGAGCAAGTGATGGATTTTATTATACCGACGATGATGGCATCACACTAACCGAAGCTACAGGGCTAAACTATGCTGAAGACTGGGGCAATGCTAAGCGATATATCATTAGGACTGGCCCAGTGTTAGAAATCTATGTATTAGCGCAAGAATGGGATTACACAAATTGGAATTCCGTTGTTCGCATGTATAAATCAACTGACATAGGTCAATCATTCTCGGTTATCCATACTTTTTCCGCAAATGATGGCAATAAGGATAATTATGATATTTGGACTTCACGATATACGGAAAGTGCAGTCTATGTAAACCATAATGGAGAGTTTTATAGTTTGATAAATGACGTATTAACCTTAATTACTGACTTTAATCCAGCAGTATCTGGTAGCGTTCTATTAACGGGCGGTTACGATGGTTCTGATTATTTCTTCTATACACGCATCTTCGATCAAATATATAAAAGTATTAACGGTGGAGACACGTGGGTAAATACTGGTTCTCAACCGTCAGGGACCTTTATGGTCAATAGTTTCAATTCTTCTAATATTTATCCTGATAACCTGGCAATTGGTCAGGTTGATACATATGTGTCATCCGATGGAGGCACATCATGGAGCATTGTAAATAATTGGTATGAATATTATGGTAATGAAGCCACTATGCTTCATGCAGATATCCCTGAAATTCGATGGTTTATAGACAATACTGGTAGTGAAGTCACATTGATTTCAACCGATGGCGGGATTTACTATTCAGACAACAATATATCTACTGTGTCTAATCTTTCGCTGAGTGGATTGGGTGTCAGTCAATATTATTCAACCTATACAAAAAGAACTGAGCCATACAGCATTTATGTAGGAGCGCAGGATCAAGGTTTCCAACGAGCATTAAATGACATTGGCGGAATTCTTGACTTTGAACAATCCATTTCTGGTGATTATGGACATATTGTTTCCGGCGACAGCGGCGCAACGCTTTGGACTAATTATCCCGGTTTTACAATGTATTATGCTAACCCGGAAACAGATACTTGGGGTACAACTCTTGATTTTCCTGGCAGTGGATTTTTATGGCTTGCTCCCTTGGCAAATGAACCAACCGTATCAAACATCGCATACATTGGCGGCGGAGGTGCTTCAGGTGGAAATCATGTCATTAAACTCACTGAAAATGGCGGATCAATTTCTACTTTCGAATTAGGGTACAATTTTGATTCTCGAGTATCCGCAATGGCAAAATCTCCGATTCAAACACCCACGTTTTATGCTTTAACCGAAAATGGGAATTTCTATTGTAGCCATAATGGTGGATTACAAACTTGGGATATGACACAAAGCTTCACAGGTCCTGAAGCGCATTACTTCTATGGTTCATGCATTTTACCATCATCTATCGACTATGGGACCGTTTGGATAAGCGGAAGCGGCTATTCGAATCCTGGTGTTTATGTTTCGACAGATCATGGGGAAACATTTACTTCATTGGAATCCGGTTTACCCAGTACAATGGTTTATCAAATTGCCACCAATGATGATGAATCCCTTCTCTTTGCCGCCACTGAAGTAGGACCTTATATGCTCGATGAAAGTGGGTCTTGGGAATATATGGGTGAGCTTACTGCTCCGGATCAAGTTTATTGGTCAGTGGAATTTATTCCTGAATTGAACACAGTCCGATTTGGTACCTATGGTCGTGGTATCTGGGATTTTGTGATTGAATCTGATCCGTGTGACTTGCGCGGTGACTTTAATATGGATGAAACAGTAAATATCACAGATTTGATCGATATGGTTCAAATCATTATAAATAATGATACGCCAACAGACGATGAATTATGTACAAGCGATTTAGATCATACAAATTCCATAGATATTTATGATCTGCTATTATTAGCAGATATTTTACTGAATTAATATTTCCGGATACTAAAAGAATATTTTATCATCACGACCTGCGACACGAACTCCTTCTTCTTCGTCGACGGATCGTAAAAGTAACCCACCGATTACAAAGAAAACCAGCACAATCGCGACACCTGCGCGTTGCGTATGAAACATGGATGTCAATATTCCTAATAATAATGGTCCCATGAATGCTGTAGCCTTCCCCGAAAAAGCATAAAACCCGTAGAATTCATTTTCCTTTTCGGACGGAACAAATCGTCCAAGCATGGATCGACTAGCAGCTTGATTCGGTCCTGAAAATATTCCCACTAAAATCCCTGCGACCCAAAATAGACTTTTTGTTGGAGCGAGAACTGCAAGAATTGTTGCAAAACTTAAAGCCCAAATACTGATTTGAACGGTTCGTTTCCCTCCCCATCGGTCATCCATGAAACCCATTACAAAAGCACCAAAACCGGCGGTGATATTTAGTACAATTCCAAATAACATAATCTCATCAAAAGAAAAACCGAAAGTTCCCGCTGCATAAATGCCTCCAAATGCAAATATGGTAACCAGACCATCATTGTACATCAATCGCGCAATGAGAAATCGAACAATCTGCTTGTAGTGTTTTATTTCATGGAACGTCTTATACAATTGCTTAAAACTTTGATGGATTATTGGCGATCCTTTAGGGCTAATTGCAGATTTATCTTCTCGTAGAAATAAAAATATGGGAATACTGAACAACGCGAACCAAAATGCCACCAATAGATTTGTAACTCTAATATTGTTTCCAACTGCATAAGATTGCGTTAATATATCTTTCTCAACCACACTATTCATCTGTTCAAGATTATTAAGTGAAAACACAGTCGTCTCGCCTGATTCGGATAACACCTTTACACCATTTGTGTTTCCATTATCATCTAGTGAAACACCCCTGACTTCATATTGTACGCCTTTATAATCAAATATTTGATAACCAGTCTCAACTGAAATTTCACCTTTTGTCATTGCAACCCATTCCGGAGCTTCACCTTGCTCTGGCGCAGGACTAGTTTTTACCTGATTAAATGCTGGTTTGGCAGGTGTCACAAATAGAATCATAGCTAAGAACATGGCACCTAATCCACCAATATAGCCTAATGACCAACCGTAGCCTGATATACGCCCAATTTTATCCTTTGGTGCTATATCTGGTAAAAATGCATTATAGAAAACACCCCCAATTTCAAAAGCGATATTACCTATAGTAAACCAAATGAGAGCTTTTGTCATCTGTCCAGGATGAACCCAATATAATACTGCCGAAGCAATAACAGATATCGCTGTAAAAATGAAAAGAAATAATTTACGATATCCACCTCTATCCGCGATGGCACCCATAATCGGCGACAAAATTGCCACGGCAATAGCTGTTATTGAGACAGCACGTGACCAAAGAGTCGTTCCAATGATTTCATCAGGCGCTATGGCTTTAACAAAGTAAGTCGCATAAATAAATGTAACAACCAACGTAGTAAATGCCGAATTTGCAAAATCATACATTGACCATGAAAAAATAGCTAATTTGTGTGAACTGCGCATTTTACCATCCATTTAAAGGTTTACCAATTTTGTAAATAAGTAGTAAATATAACCCGAACTCCATACAATCTATACTGATTGCGAATAAATATAGGAGCAAAACCATCTATTTCCAATTCAAATAATAGAGGGAAAATCCGCTTAATTGGATTCATATTATGGTATTTAATTCCCCCCTTGATATAAAAACTAATTTGTTGAGTATCATACCCATCGTGATGACTCATCCAAGAATTCCACTTATTGTTTTCTGATATAAATTCATCGCGGTTTTTCCAATAAACATTTAGTCCCGCCCAAGTACTTAAAATGCTCGGAAATAATTCATAATTAGCAAGGATTTCACTGCGCATTTGATATCCCTTGCGATACAAATACTTTTCGCCAATCAAGATAATAGTAGAATCATGGTGCATAAAACTTGTCCCAAGGAAATTTACAGGTGCGTAGAGTGATTCTTTCGAAGAAATGCCATTCTCAAAATACCATTGAATTGTGAAGATTCTTCGATCAACTATTCGTTTCCATGCTCCATTTAGATAAAACCGCCAAACGGTTACCCCATCACCCAATGGAAGTTGCTTGACCTGAGTAGGACTATTGGGAAACGTAGATGATGAAACAGTGTATTTTGTTAATGTAGCTCCTAGAGGAATTTTGATATCCAGTCCAGTATATAGTTCCAGTCCGGGCTCATTCGTTTTCCAGCTAGGATTACCAAACAATCGAAAATTGAGTCCCACAATTATATCGCCAATTCCTTTTACAGTTCGTGACTGTGGCCAATAAAAGTCCATTAACTGTCCCAGTGTAATTCCTGCAGTATCACTTACGAAATACGGGTCATATCCTTCTCCATAAATGCCGCTGGATATCGGATCTGATCCATTCTCAAGTGCCCACAATACAGAGTAATCACTTTCCCTTGTATAGAGCTTATCATAAACTGCCTGGATTTTATCTAAAAATGGATCTTGAAGGGACGTATCAGAAAGGACTTGCTCAAGTCCGGCTTTTGCGTTCGTATGGTATTGATACCATTCAGAATAACCCGCAATATCGTTTGAATTCCATTCCCAAGAGCGATCTTGTTGAATAGTGTAATAAGGAATCACCATTTTCCAGTTCACACGATCCGACACGCCATACATAATGTCAAATGATGTTTTTTCATTGCTGACTGTACGGAATTCATCAATGGTTCCTCCGATTAAAACTTCACCTGGACCAAAAAAATCTTTCGAATAGTTTTGTAAGGTATCAAGATTATTATTTGGTGCAAAATCAGAATTGTAATATCGCATTACCCTTCCAATCGTATTGATGAACCCATCAACGTAAAGAG
>JABMOV010000005.1 GCA_013203145.1 Fidelibacterota bacterium | reverse complement strand
CTCCTTACTTGTTGATCTGTAACCATCCGGATCTCCTCTATCTGATCCAAACAGTCTATCATTATTGACCCTTACAAAACGGGAATAATGAATGTCGTCAACTGGGTGTTTCTAATGTCGTTCATCACCTCAACTAGAAATTGATGAAGATTATCCAACTGAGGACACACTAGATGGATATAAACGTGTGTATCCGCTAGATAAAAATGGTAAGGAAAGAAGATGGCGATATGGTCGAAAAACAATGAAGATACTCATAGAACAAAATAGAATAAAGGGTTCCTTAAAAAAATTCAGCATGAAAGTAATAGTTCCTAGAGATGAATCATATAAACCACTTTATAGTAATTGGACAGATTCAAGATATAATGCAGGCCCACATGGGACGACTTTATTAAAAGAAATACTTCCTAATACAAATTTTCCTTTCCCAAAATCTTTATACACAGTATTAGATTTTATAGCAGGTGCAACAAGATCAAATAAAGATGCCATAATTTTAGATTTTTTTGCTGGATCAGGAACAACAGGCCACGCATTATTAAAATTAAATAATATTGATGATGGAAATAGAAGATTTATTTTATGCACAAACAATGAGAATTCAATTGCAGAGGAAGTAACGTATCCTAGAATCTCTAAAGTTATTAATGGTTACAAATTTACTCGTAAAGAAAAAACAATAATATTTGAGGAGAAAATAACCAGTAAAAAACTGGGAGAAATAGACATTATCTTGGAAAAAATTGAGCTACTAAAAGAAGAATATTCTGCAAAATACGATGAGTTTAAAATAGTAATTGAAGATAATTCAGTACGCCTTTATGGTAACAACAGATTAACAGGTAAATTTATTGGCTTTGGTGGCAATTTAAAATACTTCAAAACTGTATTTGTACCAGCAAAATCTACGGATAGAAATAAAGAAAAACTAACCAAGCAGTCGGTAGAAATGTTGTGTTTAAAGGAAAATACTTTTGAATCTGTGTATGAATCAGATAACATTAATATTTTCAAAAGCAATGATCATTACACAGGTATTTTATTTGATGAACAGAATATTGTTGAATTCAAAGAATTAGTGCATGATTTTGAACTACCAATAAATGTTTATGTGTTTTCCTTAGGGGATGATGATTTTGCAGAAGAATTTTTTGATTTAAAGGACCAAGTCAAGGTATGTTCAATTCCAGCAGCTATTCTTCGTGTGTATAAAAGGATTTTTAGATGAAAGATTTAGATTACCAAATTGATGCAATTAGAAAACTAAAACAAACTTCTAATGATTTATTGGCTCTACAAGGGAATCATACTATTGTTTTCAAAGCACCAACAGGTTCAGGTAAAACAGTGATGCTTGCAGAATTTTTAAAAGAATTTGTGAGTAATAGAACTGATGATAAAGAATTTTCATTTATCTGGACAGCCCCAAGGAAACTTCACACTCAGAGCAAAGAAAAATTGGCAAATCAATACAAAGATTCAATGGCAATCAAATGTTCAGAATTTGAAGATCTTTCGGACAGATTAATTGGACCGAATGAAATTTTGTTTTTGAATTGGGAAAGTATTAATCGCGAAGACAATATCTTTTACCGCGAGAATGAACAGGAATTTTATTTGGGCAAAGTTGTTGAAAATACCAACAATGCTGGTAGAATATTGATTTTAATTATAGATGAAAGTCATCACACCGCCGGTGCTGAAAAAACGCAAGGTTTGATTGGCCTCATTAACGCGAAATTAACAGTTGAAGTTTCTGCCACGCCTAAAATCTCTGGTGATGAAGTTGTTACGGTTTATCGGCAAAAAGTGGTTGAAGAAGAGATGATTAAGAAGCGAATTGTTATCAATCCCGATTTCAAAAATACTATTTTACAACAAATGCCTAGTGGTGATATAAAAGTTCAAAGTGATGCGGAAGAATCTACAAATGAATTTGTCATTCGCACTTCATTAGAAAAAAGGGTAGAATTAGTTAAACAATTTACCAAAGAAAATTCAACCGTAAATCCTTTGATGTTGATTCAATTACCGGACAGACGCCACGGAACGATGGATTTCAAAAATGAAATAATTGATTTACTAAAAGAAAACCATGGTATCACTATTGACAGTGGACGTTTGGCCGTTTATTTGGCAGATGATAAAGAAAACTTGGCGACAATTACTAAAAACGACAGTCCAGTTGAGGTGATGATTTTTAAACAAGCCATTGCTTTGGGCTGGGATTGTCCCCGCGCATCTATTTTGGTTCTATTTCGTGACTGGCGAAGTATAGTATTTTCAATTCAAACCGTCGGTCGGATTATGCGAATGCCTGACTTAAAGCATTATGAAAGTGATGAGTTAAATGTGGGTTACATCTACACAAATTTGAGCGATATTTCGATTCACCAGGATATTGCTGATGGATATGCTATAGTTTTTCATTCTATAAGAAATAATGATGCATATGAGAAAATTAATTTACTGTCCTGCCATTCTCCCCGCCAAAGAGAAAGAACCCGACTTTCACCGAAATTTGTTATGTATTTTCTTAATGCAGCAGATGAATTAGACCTTAAAAACAAAATATCAATCGATATTGACCAAATTTCTAACCAACTCATTTCAGATGGTATTGTCACAAATCCTGATGAAGAATTTGAACATCTGCAGGAAGGACAAACAAACTCTTTTGATTCACATTCGAGTGGCACAGTCGAAAGAACACTAAACGAAGAAGAAGTTCAAATTTTATTTGACCAATTTTCTACGGACGTTCTTTCTCCCCTTTATCCAGAAGAACGGTCGGTCAAACGAATAAATAAATCGATTTATGAGTTTTTCAAAAATGAATTACCACAATTTGATTATGCTGGGGTCAAGGAACAAATGATTGTTTTAGCCAATGAAAATAATCAACATTTTAAAGATTCATTAAATCTTGCCAAGGAAAAGTATTTAACCGATGTTGAAAAACGTGCCAAAGAATTGGCTATTGATGAAAGTTGGGAAATTCCAAAATCGTTAAACTATTCTGATGAATTTATTCAAAAAGAATATAGCCTATCGATTATGAAACCATTTTACGAAAAAACGGGTGCGTCCAATGTTGAGAAAAACTTTGCCAAATTTATAAATGACAAAAATGATGAAATCGAGTGGTGGTTTAAAAATGGTGAGCGAGATAGGACATTTTTTGCAGTTCCAAGAAAAGATGGCGAAGATGATGTTCCCTTTTATGTGGATTGGATTGTCAAATACAAAGATGGTAGAATTGGCTTATTTGAAACTAAAGACGGGTTAACTGCTGAAACGGCAGGTTCACGGGCTAAAGGTCTGGCCAAATACATTAAAGAACAAAATGAAATTGGTAAAAATTTGTTTGGAGGTATTGTTATTGAAAAAGATGGATCATTTTGGATTAATTCAAATGAAGATTATCAATATATCGAAGAGAATTTAATAGGATCTGGTTGGGTAGTGTTTTAGCATGCCGCATAGAGTCAACGAACTACATAGTATTCAAGCAATTGATAATGTCTCATCAATTATGACTCATGGTTTATTATCGCACAATGCAGTTTCTCGGTACCCACACGTGAATATTTCTATGAGCGTAGTGCAGAATAGACGATCAGGTGTTCCAATTCCAGGTGTTGGCCAATTGCATTCATATGCATGCTTATATTTACATGCACGAAACCCTATGATGAGGAAACGATGTTCAATGGCATCCGATCTGGTTGGCTATTCCGGTCTATTCGTACAGTGATTCCGGTTTAGTTCGTACAGTTTGATTAAGTCCTGTTCACTGGTATTAATTTACTCTAAAGTGTACGAATGGTTCACTGAGTTTTTAGTT
>JABMOV010000047.1 GCA_013203145.1 Fidelibacterota bacterium | reverse complement strand
GTCACCTGTGACGGTTGCTGCAACCGTTACCAAATCGCCACCATTAACAGAATAAACCAGGTTTCCTGAAGCAATACCTTCTAATGCTGGATCTAAGGCATTATCGCTGGCGCTAGCCGTAACAGTGACTGCGTCTGTTCGATATGTGTCATTTTGTTGATATGCTTGAATATTTATGTGCCATTCTGGATAGACTACCTCACAGCGAACCATTGCCTCAATGCCTACACTGGCTCCATAATGAGACCATTTTTCATCACCATCTTGAACTGGTTCAAAGCTCCATGTATGTAAATAATCGCCAGGATTATCGTCATCAGCCATTATCATAGGAGTATCACCAGTTTTTGTCCAGTGAACCCAGAAGATATCATTGTCGACATCTATTTCATAACCTAAATCCGTCAATGTGATCCGCTCCCAATCCGTTGTAGCTTGAATATCCATTGGAATTTCTACATCGGGGCCAAGAAGGTTGTCGCCGAATATATCGGCTACAGCAATAGAATCGGCATCCTCATAATTATTTTCTTCTGAACCTTGAGTTATAGTATCGGGTAACACAGTACCAGCCTCCATTACGTTAAGGTTGATTATTCCACCACCCGAATTTTGAAAAAACTGAAACTCTACAGCAGATAGAGAAGAATTTGGATAAGAAGACTGAAACCAGACGCCCCATTCGTCACCAGCAGTTCCACCGCTTAGATAGTATTCAGTATTTTCATCATTATAATTATATATATCGCTATACCACTCTCGATCTTCCCTCCTAGTTTCTACTGACTTTGTTATTGTTGGATAAATATAAGATTTACGATAATTATTTTTTTTATTTGAATACGTTCGGTTTTTGTTTGGAAGTCTTTTTACGTCATCGTCTTCATACCAGGAATCTATTTCAGATGCTTTCTTTACCCGACGATGCACATTAAACTGCTTTTCTATGAGATTGTGATTGTATTGCTCCAGTTTTTTTATATTTGGATGCAAAATTACTTTTTTCACCAGTTTTTCTTGAGGAATCGTTGTTGTTTCGTTCAATCTTATATTTTCAGAAAACACAAACCCGGCAAAACAGAAAAAGATGAGAAAGGATTTTATTGAAAATTCATTGTATAGGGAGAAAGAAGAAGAGTTTTGATGAAATAAATATTTATTCATTTTAACACAACCATTTTCTTTGTTATAGATGAATTATTATAAGTTAATCTATATAAGTACATCCCACTTGTCAAATCGCTAGCATCAAACTGTATTTCCCTGACACCGGGCACCTGAAAACTGTTCACTAACACAGCAACCTCACGCCCCAACAAATCGAATATTGACAATTTCACGTGCGCTTGTTTTGGTAATTCATATCGAAGTGTCGTGACGGGATTGAATGGGTTAGGGTAATTCTGATATAAAAGAAATTTTTCAGGAAAGTAAGAATCCTCTGTTAACGCCATTTGTCCAAAATCGGTCAGTTGCCAGCGATGTGGACCAGCAATAGTAATATCGTCACGCTGTACCAATCCAACTTCAGGAGCAAACCATTCAAGATATTCATAATCCATCCCAAAAATGTGATTGAATACAAAACAATTTTCAAAATCTCCAACTGGTGTCGACACGGAGCCATTTATATCAACCAAAAACATAGTTGATGGCATTCCAGCGGCGATTAAATCCCAACTTTCCCCTGAGTCAGCGTCAAAATCATACATGACAAATGCTGTATCATTATTTAGTGAGAAAACTTGGTTTCCTTCAACTCGAAAATTGAATTCGCCAAAATCTTGGGGTCGGTAATTGTTATATGTGTAGTATGTGTTATTATTTATTAATAGTGAATCTTCAATTTGCACAGAAAATGTATCTGTCTGATCTGAGTAGTCCCAAAAGTGCCCCGTTTGAATTGGAAAATAGGATGTGGGTCCAATATAATATTCACCGTATTGAACGCCATTTATAGTGCACGCAGTCAAATATCCTTGCCATCCACCAAGTTCTTCATAGCCATATTCAATAATTCCTATTCCCTTGGCTAGGGTATAGAATTCTTCCACGCCCAAAAACCAACTGTAAAACATGGTTGGCTGGTCTCCAGGGATAATTGTATAATTCTCAACCCCGGACTGTGTATGCACCTCAAACCCGTTACAAAAATAATATACGGAAGTGTCCAGGACTTGAGTCAGATCAAAGAATACAAATTCTGTATCAGGACACCAGGATCCAGGCGAGGTATTATATTTCATGATAGCCAAAGAAGCTGTATCTGCCCTCAAGAACGAGACACTTTCTTCCCAATTCAAATTGACCACCTCGAAATAACGCTTTCCATTACCAAGAAGCGTATCGTTCGCTACTGTTATGGTTTCGTATCCGGTAAAGGAAGAAGGTTCTCCCATGGGAGCACTAATTCCATAATATTGCCATTTATTCCCCGTCGCGAGGGGAAAAAAGGAAAGAGCATATGTTGTATCATAATCTGGTTCACGGGTTAAATCCTGATAGAAAAACACAATCCATTTGGCGACGCTTGGATCAAACGTGCCAACCGAGGGAGGATACAAATACAATCCTACCTGAGTCTTGTTTTGTGTAAACTGTTGTAGGTTGGCTAAACCGAGTAATTGGATTGAAGACCAAAGTGAGTCGGCTTCCTCTTCCCACCACGACCCACCCCAAGTATCCTCCAAAAAATGATAGATGGTATCTGGTGTAAAGTTTACACTGTCCCAATAGTAGAACGACCCTGGCGACCTGAATGAATCAGGTATAAATATTTCACCCTCACCCATCCAAATGATTGTGGCAAAAAAGAGCGAATCCATGGTTGGTAAATATTGAAAAGTTATGTCGCCAAAATCACCAGGCTCATGATAGATTATATCCCAAGGAAGGCTATCTGGATCACAGTTAGTACAAGGTGCGTAATTTGAATAAGTAGCACCCTCAAAGGCGTAAGTCTGGTAGTCAAACTTTAGAATGGCAATATTTGCTGAGTCGGGATGGAGAGGCCAGCCTTGGTCTTGAGCGCTAACTAAACCAGTTAAGTGTAAAACCGTTATAAGAACGGTGACGTATCTAATGTTATATGTGAAATTGTAATGATATTGCATAAGCGAGCTCTAAAGCTATGCGATAAATATAACGGTTTATAATTTAAAAATCACGGAGTAATGGTTTAGTAGCTAGGCAAGTCCCCCAAGACCTTCAGTAGAGGCGATATCTACGCCAAAACTACCGGTGGCTAATCGCCACATTGCCTGGGATGGTGTTTTAAATATAAAATCTATTGTAGTTTCCTGTAAGAGCCAATCACCGTCTTCAATTTCTTTTTCCAACTGACCTGAAGTCCATCCGGCATGACCCAACATGAGTTTGAATTGCTTAGGGCCTTTGTCGTCAGCAATGTCTTCTAAAATGGACTTATGACTGGTGATACCAAAATCTTGCGTTACAGAAAGTGTCCCCTCCGTATTATAATTCCCAGAATGTAATAAAATCCCTCGCTCTATCATCACAGGACCACCAAAGTATACTTTAGGCACAACCTTAAGCAAGCTCTGTTTATCTTCAAAAACGTCAGTAAAAAGCTGTTTTAATTCGGGATCTTCAAAGGGTTTGTTTACAATAAGCCCCATGGCACCTTCTTCGGTATGTTCAGCGATAAATACTACGGCTCGACTAAAGTATGGGTCCTGCAGATGTGGCATGGCGATGAGTATATGATTTTTTAGCGATCCCATACTTAAAGTTATACATTGAGAAAGCAAAATGGTAGGTTGAAGATGAGAGATGTGAGAAGAAATATGGACGATGAGAGATGTATGATGGAAGAGGAGAAACACATTGTTAGGGGTATCATTTTCTTTGGCTACGTTCTGTTTCTCTTCAACAATTATTCTGTAAATCGATTTAGGAATGAAATTTTTAGGAAGGTAACTTTTACGTTCATAATTAATGAATTTTCATGATGGTAAGACCAAACAAATCTATTATTATTCGCGGTGCCCGCCAGCACAATCTCAAAAATATTAACCTGGATATTCCCAGAGATAAATTAGTCGTAGTTACTGGATTATCTGGTTCAGGAAAATCATCCCTGGCGTTTGATACAATATATGCTGAGGGTCAACGCCGATATGTTGAATCACTTTCGGCTTATGCACGCCAGTTTTTAGGGTTAATGGAAAAACCGGATTTAGATTATATCGAGGGACTTTCCCCTGCCATATCCATTGAGCAAAAATCCGCCTCTCGCAATCCCCGCTCCACAGTAGGTACGGTTACAGAAATTCATGATTACTTAAGATTGCTGTACGCCCACGTTGGCCATCCTTTTTGTTGGGAATGCGGTAAACCGATTGAAAGACAGACTGTCCAACAAATTGTGGATACGGTTCTACGATTCGAACAGGGAACCAAGATGGCGATATTATCGCCAGTCATTCGCGGACGTAAAGGGGAACACAAAGGCGTTTTCGATGAAATAAAACGGGAAGGTTTTTTGCGGGTCCGAGTCGATGGTAAAATTTATGCCATCGAAGATGTCATCAAACTGAGCAAAACTAAAAAGCACAAAATTGAAGTTGTTATCGATCGCCTCATTCTTGAAGAAGACACACACGAACGACTCACAGAATCGGTGGAACTCGCTTTAAAAATTGGGTCTGGCGCTGTGATTATCCATGATATGATTGGTAAAGACCATTTATTCAGTGAGCACTTTGCTTGTCCTGACCATACGGAAGTTTCATTAGAAGAAATGTCGCCGCGTATGTTTTCTTTTAATTCGCCCTATGGTGCCTGCCCGCGCTGCGACGGTTTAGGGTCTCACATGGAAATTGATCCCGATTTGGTGGTTCCAGATAAATTAAAATCCATGATTCAAGGCGCCGTTTCTCCTCTAGGTGAGCAACCCCGGGGGAACTGGTATGGCAGTATTTTAAAAAGTCTATCACGGCATTATGGATTTAACTTTACAACGCCGTGGATCAAACTTGATCCTAAAGTACGAGAAATCATTTTATATGGTACTGGCGACGATACATTGAAAATGTCGTATTCATCTGATCGATGGTCAGGTACGTACACTGGAGGATGGGAAGGCGCTATTCCAAATCTTATGCGCCGCTACAAACAAACTCAATCGCCGGGTATCCGCGAATGGATTGAACAATTTATGCGTATGCGCTCATGTCCTGAATGTGGTGGGACCAGACTGCGCAAAGAAACCTTAGCGGTTAAAATTGGAAAGTACAATCTTGGAGAATTGTCCCGCCTAGCCATTAAGGATACTTTATCATATATCGATCAGGTAGAATTAACAAAAACCGAAGCAATCATTGCAGAACAAATTTTTAAAGAAGTTAAGGAACGCCTAGGTTTTCTCATTGATGTTGGATTGGATTATCTCACATTAGATCGATCAGCCGTGACCCTTTCCGGTGGTGAAGCCCAGCGGATACGATTAGCAACGCAGATAGGTTCACAATTGGTAGGCGTTTTATACATTTTAGATGAGCCTTCCATTGGGTTGCACCCCAGAGACAACGTCAGGTTACTGAATACGTTGAAAAAACTGCGCGATCTTGGAAACTCCATCATTGTTGTAGAACACGATAAGGAAACAATGTTAGCGGCAGATCATGTTATTGATTTAGGTCCGGGCGCCGGCGAGCATGGTGGAGAAGTTGTTTTTTCAGGAACTCCTGAAGAATTGTTGAAAAATACAGATTCATTAACCGGGCAGTATATAACGGGAACGCGATCTATAGCGATCCCTAAAATCCGTCGTCAAGGCAGCGGAAAGTTCCTACAATTAATCAATGCCCGCGGTAACAACCTCAAGTCAATAGATGTCCAGTTTCCCCTTGGGAAATTCGTCGTAATTACAGGTGTTTCAGGGAGCGGAAAAAGCTCTCTAGTTAATGAAACGCTGTATCCCATCCTTGCCAAGGAACTGCACCGGGCACGGAAATATCCCCTAACCTATGAATCTGTAAGCGGCTTGGAATACCTTGATAAAGTTGTTGATATCGATCAAAGACCCATTGGGCGCACACCGCGATCAAATCCCGCAACGTATACAGGTGTTTTTACTCATGTTCGGGATTTGTTTAGCCAGCTACCAGAATCCAAACTTCGCGGTTATAAACCAGGACGTTTCAGTTTTAATGTAAAAGGTGGGCGCTGCGAATCGTGCCAGGGTGATGGAATTATCAAAATTGAAATGAATTTCCTACCGGATGTTTATGTCACCTGTGAAGTGTGCAAAGGCAGTCGTTATAATCGTGAAACGCTCGAAGTCACCTATAAGGAAAAATCGATATCTAATGTATTAAGTTTGTCTGTTGAAGAAGCCTTGGTGTTTTTTAAGAATATTCCACCTATTAAGAAAAAACTCACGACTCTTTTTGAAGTAGGATTAGGTTATATCAGATTGGGTCAACAGGCCACTACCCTTTCTGGTGGTGAGGCGCAACGCGTTAAGTTGGCGACAGAGTTATCACGCGTCTCAAATGATCGAACGCTTTACATCTTGGACGAACCCACGACGGGGTTACATTTTGAAGACGTACATATGCTCCTCACTGTACTCCAACGGTTGGTCGAAAAGGGAAATACCGTTATTGTTATTGAACATAATTTAGATGTTATTAAAACGGCAGACTGGATTATAGATTTAGGTCCGGAAGGCGGTGACGAAGGTGGCGAAATACTATTTGCAGGAATTCCTGAAGATTTAGTTTTAACCGCAAGGTCATATACAGGTAAATTTCTGAAGCCAGTTTTAACCGCAAATGAACAGTTTGACAAATAATATTTACCATGCCTTCATCCAACGACCCACCCCTCCATCAAAACACATTGTAAAACCATAAAGGTAATTCATATGAAATCACTTTCTGAATTGAAAAATGAATTTAAGTATTGGGAAATCACTAAAGACCTCATCGATCAATGTATTGATATTATGCTTAACCTTAGCCAAAGCGGACATCCCGGAGGATCACGTTCAAAGGTTCATGGGATGGTAGCCACACTCTTGTCTGGCGCAATGCGCTGGGATGTGCGCAATCCTGGGAAACGGTTTGGAGATCGATTTATTTTAAGTGCGGGACATGCTAATCCAGTCATTTATGCGACATTAGCTGTATTGAATGAAGCATTGCGAAAAAAATATAATCAGACAGGTGACAAGCAATTCTTGAATCCCATGGGAGACGAATTCACGCTTGTTTGGGAAGATTTATTAACCCTCCGCCAGCGTGGGGGATTACCAGGCCATGCT
>JABMOV010000046.1 GCA_013203145.1 Fidelibacterota bacterium | reverse complement strand
GCACAAATAAGTTTGGCATTTTGCCTTTCACATCCTGCCTGCCAAACGGTTATCCCCGGAGGAAAGACACCTGCCCAAGTACAAGATAATTGTGGTGCTGCTGAATTGGGATTTATAACAGATTCTATTTGACTTGAAAAGAAGGTATCAATACAATTGTGGTGCAAGAAACGTGTTTTATACTTCTATATTCAGATAGTGAACCTTTATCAAGGCTTGTCGTGGGAACTAGTCCCAATTGTAAAGGCTGAAAGAACGCGATCTAACCACCCCTCATCTTCAACTTTCTTTTCGTCTGGTAATTCATAACCTCGTATTACAAAGTATACAGCTTTATCAAAAAAGTAATTCACGCGAGCATTGAACTCAATGATCCGTTGGAGATCCAGTGCAGTTTCTGATATATTTTCTTTATTGAGGAAATCAAACAGATTTCTTCGTGCTAAAATAATTGCATATACAACTTCTGAAATGGCGATAGTGTCATTTTTTCGTTCCTGACCAATCATCATGAAATAGCGAGCCAAAGCCCTGGAAGAAACTTCCCAATCCAACCATAAACTCATTTTTTGATACACTTCATGAATTCGTGCAATCAAAGAAGTATCTTCAATGTCGTGATATGATTTTGTATTTACATTGGATTTTAACATCGTGACCCAACCTTTTGTAAGTCGGTCAGCTTGTTTTTCTAGTAGCCAGGCTAAACGATCACTAAGCATGATAAACTCCCGTATGTTGCTTCACTTTAAATATACAGGTTGGAAAATATGGAAACCACGAATTCCACCAAATGCAAGTAGGGTATAGGAGAGAATTACAAGAAAATGGAAAATAGAGACTAAATAACAGCAGGTTCCAAAAGTTGAATTGACCCATCCTGGGAATTAATCTCAACGGATAATCCAATAGGCAATGTGAATTTGTCATGGATATGTCCCACCATTGAACCGTACCAGGCCGGTATGCCAAGGGGTTTGATATATTGATCCAATATTTCGTGAATTGAAAAACCCGGATCATCTTGATGGCAAGATGTGCATTGTGCGAATATAAACCCCTTTATTTTGCCAAGGATTCCTGCAAGTTTTAAGTGCATCAACATTCGATCAATTCGGTAAATATCCTCTTTGGTATCTTCGAGAAATAAAATAGTATCAGACCAATCCGGTAAGTATTCAGATCCAATCATTGTAGAAAGCACTGAAAGATTTCCACCAAACAATCTTCCGGAAGCTTTCCCTGGTGTAATCGTTTTTACAATTGAATCATCAATCGACTCTTCTGGATTAGTAAAAACAACATTGTTATTGCCCATAAGCACTTGATTAAAATAATGTAATGTAACCTCATTCCATGTGGAAGTGACAACCGGACCATGGAAAGTTACAAGACCCGTTTTAACGGTAATGGCATTTAACAATGCAGTTATATCGCTATATCCAATAAAGATCTTAGGATTGTTTTTTATAAGCGTGTAATCCAAAAGAGGCAACAACCGATTACACCCTGAGCCTCCTCTCGTTGTAATGATAGCCTGTATATCTGGGTCGGAAAACATAGAATGAAGATCATTAACGCGCTCATCATCTGTCCCGGAGAAATACCCCCATCGTCCAAGAGCCTGTGCTGAGACTTTTGTTTTAAATCCCATAGTATTAAAAAGAGCGATCGTATCTTCAATGGATTCGGGTCCTTTTATTGCACCTCCGGGAGAAAGGATGCCAATCGTATCGCCAGGTTTTAATCGGTTTGGTTTTAATACATTTTGTGTTGAGTTCGCCAGAAGCGATGACCAGACACCAGAGGCAGTAAGCACTGCCGAAGATTGTAAAAAATTCCTACGTTTCATAAAACACCTTAATAGCATTGGGATTATTCGTTATAATACCGTTCACGCCTTTATTTAAAAGCCATCGTACAGCGGGTATTGTATTGACAGTCCACACATTGATCGCAAGGTTATGCTTGGCGCAAAACAACATGAGCTGATCATCTACAAGCTCGGCATCAGGATGTAGAAAATCAGGATGCACCAAATTGACAGTCCAGAAATAGGTCATCTCTTCCAATATTAGCGCAGTTAGAATATCTCGATGTACCCATTTAATTGCCCATATAACAAAAGGGTTAAAACTGGAAATAATCACTTGTTGTTTAATTTCTCCAGATTTAATCATTCGAGCAACAGAAAGAGCATGCCGAATATGCCAAACACTATGTGACTTAATTTCAATATTAACGATTATTTCTTCGGGTAATTGGGCGCAGATTTCGAGGAGTTTATTGAAACGCCCCAAATGATTGGGATGGCTATATATACCTGTATTAACACGCTTTAAATTGTCGAAGCGGATTTCATCGATCCAACCATCACCATCCGATTCCCGCTCTAAATCGAAATTGTGCGAACAAACGATTTGGCCGTCTTTGGTCGGGACGACATCCATTTCAACGGAAGGATAGCCAAGATCAAGCGCTGCTTGGTATGATGATAATGT
>JABMOV010000045.1 GCA_013203145.1 Fidelibacterota bacterium | reverse complement strand
CCATAGGTGAGGGCTTTTTTTATTGCAAATCGATCAACTTAGGATTCAATAACTGAATTTAGTTTTGGGATAATGCAGCTTTAAAATATTCGTTCGTTTCTTTATCTACACAATAGATATAGCAACCTTTCATGCCCCTAGTCATTAGAGTTCTATAGGTGTTTTTGATAATCACTCGCATAAGCTCTTGGGTTGCCTCTTTGTTATTTTTCATCATTGCTTTATATCCTCTTACGGTGCTATCATTCCCATCTCTTTTACTTGGATCAACTAGGACTATGCCATCTCTTACAATTAGATCTTCTCCGAATATTACACCTATGTAGTCAACTTCAAGCCCTTGACAAGTGTGAATACACCCGATTTCATTAACTGATTCGGGTTGAATTACCCATTTCATCCCATCTTCAGTTAGATTCCATTTCATTGCGAAATCGTACTCATCAAAGCGAATGTCAAGTGCATTTCTGTCTTTCTTACTTTTCCAAGGCCAACAATAACCAGCTACAAGCCTTGCTTTATTATTTATTTCGTTTTTCTCAAAAATCATGTCGCGAAGAGCTGATGGAGTTTCAAAGACCTGAAAATCAAACTCACTTGTATCTAATGTGGTATTGGCTGTTTCCCTAATCTGAAGTATGTGATCCAACCAAGCTAAATAGCCGTCTGAACCATTACATCGAAATTGTGATGTAAGCTCAAGCTGAGTGATTGAGGCGTTAGCTTCATTTGCCCATTTTATTATTTCATCCTTTTCGCCAATATCATGGATTGCAACTTTTTGATTTTCATCAATAAAGAATATGCTAAATTTTGAAGCATTTATTAATTCCTTAATCTGATTCTCCCCCTGATTTTTAAACATCCCAGACTTTTCGTTTAGTCTATGGGCTTCATCAATAATTAAGGCATCAAATGAGTTTGGTGGTGTTTGAATAAATGAACCTGAGCTGGTGAAGAAATTTGATATTTCACTTTGCCTAAATGATCCAGTAAGTTTAGTTCGGTAAACTTCTCTAGGGGCTGCATTTTTGGTTACATATTGGCTTAGTAGACCGAGTTTGGTTAAGTTAACCAGCAGATTAATAGCAACTACTGATTTTCCTGTACCAGGTCCACCTTCTACAATGAGTACATTTTTTCTATCCGGTGCTGATTTATTTGCTAATGAAATAGCCGTCTCAAAAACAACCTTTTGATCATCAATCATAATAAACTCTTCATTTCCTTTTAGCATTGAAGAAAGGTTGTCTGCAAGATTTTTAGATGGTCGGATTCTACCCCCATCGATTTCAAGCATGATATTCGACTTGTCACCATACTTGATAAATGACTTAATAAATTCCCTAAGCCTTAAAGTATCAGGTTTTAGAAAAATTGGAGCTTTATTGATGTAGTCAGCATAGAATGGATCATTTATTTTTCCATCTGGTTCATAGTTGTGGAGAAATGCACATGGCTTTAATTGAATGCTAGAAGTATAAACTGCCTCATTAAATCCATTCAAAAGAGCAGCATAAGACCAGGCTTGATATGATGGATGACTTACTTCTCTGAGCCGTTTGCCTACAAACGTAGAAACAACTCCATCTTTATCTGTGATGTCTGCTTCAGACCATTGTTTAAGCTCTACAAGAATTGCGTGATTAATGCTACTGGAATCTTGTCCTGTAATAATAAAGTCAATTCGTTTAGATGTTTGAGGAATTTGATATTCAATAACTATTCCCGAATCACTTGGTATTTCTGAGTCAACAAGGACGTTATTCATGTATTGCATGGAGTTTTTCCATGAATTGATTTCAGCCTGTGAAGTAGCGAAGCCAATTTTTGTTTGGAAAAAAAAATGAATGATATTCTCGATGTTGTTTGAAATTACGTCATCAATAAATGCCGCTTTAGTATTTTGGTATACAATCATAGGTCAGTGTACTTTTTAGCTGTTCCCTTTGCTTTGGAAACGGGATACTTCTCAGCGTTTTTATTGATTTTTTCAGTGATAATTTCGTTAATATCCAAGTTGTGTTTGTGTGCTAAAAGGAGTGAAAATGATAGTATGTCGGCTAATTCATCCTTCAGTTTATCCATATTAAACTCTTCGCTACCTTTCCATAAAAAAAGCTCTAATAACTCATTGGCTTCAATTGAAATGGCCAATGCAAGGTCTTTGGAATTATGGAATTGTTCCCAGTCTCTCTCATCTCGGAACTTGATGAGCTTGGCAATAGTATTTTCTAGTCCATTCATATATCAGAGCTTTATAAGTTGTTGCGCCAAAGTGTATTCTTTATCAAATGGCATTTGAAGTTGAGATAGCATCTCCGGAATAGCCATAGCCCAGCTTACTGAAGTACTCCCCATCTATAGGGCAGCTATCGAGAGAAAATAAGTTTGCTCATGCTGCCTCCGGGGCCTGGACCTTCTGCGAGTAATAAACAGTGGCGGGAACCTCTCCGTTGAGAGACTTGTGCCGCCTGGTCGTATTGT